>CAZBUQ010000140.1:0-2505 GCA_964495135.1 uncultured Gammaproteobacteria bacterium | reverse complement strand
GCGATTTTTGCGGAAACTAGCGCAGCGCGGATACCGCCTCACTCCCCCAACTTCTTTTTAATTTCGTGTGGCAGACGATTATAATCCACCACTTCCTGAATTCCGGCTTCCATATCCCGAATAATGGCGGTATCATCTAAAATTTCTTTCTGACCGATAATTACGGCAAAACGCACACCCAAGCGGTTAGCAATCTCCAGTTGCGCTTTAAGTCCATCTTTGGAAAGCGAAGCCGCCACCGGGACGTCTTTGCGTAAAATATGCCAAAGCGCGAGCGTCTTGCGGCGCGCGGCCTCCCCAAGCTGGGCAATAAAGACCCGCGGAACTTGCGCATTTAAGCCTTGACGTTTCAGCGCGCGAACCATGTTCACCGTGCGTTCCAGTCCAACTGAAAATCCAACTGCCGGAGTTGGACGTCCGCCAAGCTGGGCAACCAAACCATCATAGCGGCCGCCACCCCCCAGCGCGCTTTGCGCGCTTAATTTTTCCTCTTTCTCTTCAGTCACTTCAGTTTTTTCTTCTGTTCCTACTTGTCCCTCCTGAACCTCTTTAACATCTGAACCATCTTTTACCTCTTTAACCGGTACAACTTTAGCCGGTAAAATTTCAAAAACCGTGCGATTGTAATAATCCAAACCGCGGACAATATGGGTGTTTAAATTATAGGGAATCGCCAGCTCATCAAGATATTCCAAAACCTTAATAAAGTGATCCCGGCATTTCTCGCACAGATTATCAGTGGTTTGCGGCGCGCCTTCTTTTAAAAGCTCGCACTGCGGCTCTTTGCAATCCAAAAGACGCATCGGATTGGTCTGCAAACGCGCTTTACAAGCT
This sequence comes from uncultured Gammaproteobacteria bacterium, assembly GCA_964495135.1. Classification (GTDB taxonomy): domain Bacteria; phylum Patescibacteriota; class Patescibacteriia; order GWA2-47-26; family GWA2-47-26; genus CAZBUQ01. Next base: position 1,671 of record CAZBUQ010000140.1, on the reverse strand, counting down.
TCGCAAAGCAGCTCCCGCTTAGGAGTGTAGAATTTAACCAGCTCTTGTTTGTAAGCGCTACGACACTCTTCGCAACCAATGCTGTTCATCTCTAAAGTTACCGGAATTTCCAGATCGCGGAAAAAAGCTACGGCTAAAGAAATCACTTCCGCGTCCAAAACCGGGTGTTCATCGCCTAAAACTTCCACGCTCCATTGGTGAAACTGACGATAACGTCCGGCTTGCGGGCGTTCGCGGCGGAAAAACGGCCCAAGATACCAAAGCTTTACCGGTTGAGGCAAGTTCAACATGCCATGATTAATGTAGGCGCGCGCCACCGCGGCCGTACCTTCCGGACGCAAACAAAGCTCATCGCCGCCCTGATCCTTAAAAGAATACATTTCTTTCTGCACAATATCGGTAACTCCGCCTACTCCGCGCACAAAAAGCGATTTGTGTTCAAGTATTGGCGTTTCAATATAACCATAACCAAACGCGGAAGAAATTTCCGAGGCGCGGGAAGTTACGATTTTCCAAAAATTCTCCTCCTGCGGCAAAATATCGCGCATGCCGCGGGCGGGTTGTAAAACTTCCGGCGCGCGGGAAACTGGCGGCGGCGCGGCTAGAGACAACTTTTGCAGAGCGGCCGTTTTTTTCACTTGCGCACGCGCGGGCTTTTTGACGCGCTTAGTTTTTTGAAACTTTGAAGATTTTTTACGTGGCATAATAATCATTATGGCGTGCTGCTGATTTCATAAATCGGAGCCATGAAACGTGTAATACGATCTAGCGGCCACCCCCGCAACCAAACCCGGCCAACAATCAGCTCACGGGAAATCGGACCAAACTGCCGTGAGTCCAGAGACGAGTCGCGATTATCTCCCAATATATAATACTCATCTTCTTTAAGCGTTACGGCATGTTCGCCATACCATCTCATATCCTGATCAAGGTAGGTCTCCTCAAGTCCGATCCCCTCGCGATACTCGTCATTCTTAATTCTTAATTCTTCATTCTTAATTTCAATCGTCTCGCCCGGCAAACCAACCACGCGCTTTATAAAAAACTGGGAGGGATCGCGCGGATACCGAAATACCACGATTTCCCCGCGTTTGGGCTCGCGAAAACGGAAGCTGATTTCATCAATGACCAAATACTCATGATCATAGAAATTGGGTTCCATGGAAGCGCCCTTGACATAGAAAGGTTGCACTAAAAAATAGCGCACCGGTAGAATAATCGCCAGCGAAATAACGACCACGCGTACCAGTTCTCCAACATAAGCTAAAGCTTCGCGGATAAAGGAGCGCTGTTTCGGCGATTCTGGGGGGGTATTTAGTTCAGTTTCCATAGAAAATATAAGGAATACGGATATTTTACTACACTTTTCACTATCTTGCAAGTGCCTGCGCTTAATGGTAGTATAAGATACATTTTGGACGATTAGCTCAGTTGGTTAGAGCGTACGGTTCACACCTGCCCGCCATGGCCATGGGTGCATAGCTCAGTTGGTTAGAGCGTTCGGTTCACATCCGAAAGGTCCATGGTTCGAGTCCATGTGCACCCAAGACGATGGCAGGCGGGTCCGTAAGGTCGGGGGTTCGAGTCCTCCATCGTCCATTTGATATTTCAAGGGGCTGTTGCCGAATGCGCTTTCGTAGCGAAAGGTAAGAATTTTGAGCGAGCCGAAGT
>CAZBUQ010000139.1:1643-2520 GCA_964495135.1 uncultured Gammaproteobacteria bacterium | reverse complement strand
AGGGGATCGTCCCGGGCGACGGCGTGGCCCTGATCCGCGCTTCCAAAGCGCTGATGCACTTCAAGGCCGGCGAGATGCATCCTGACGAGTTCGCGGCCATCGGTTTGCTGCGCCGGGCGCTCGAAGAACCGCTGCGCCAGATCGCGGCTAACGCCGGCCAGGACGGCGCCGTAGTTCTCGATGCGGTCCGCAAAGGCGAGGGGAACTTCGGCTACAACGCCGCTACCGGCGAGTACGAAGACATGGTCAAGGCCGGCATCATCGATCCGACCAAGGTCACCCGGTACGCCCTTCAGAACGCGGCCTCGATCGCGGCCATGCTCCTCACTACCGAGGCGGTCATCACCGACCTGCCCGAGGAAAAGAAGGAAATGGCCGGCGGCCACCACGGCGGCATGGGCGGAGGCATGGACTTTTAGACGATTCCGCGCTATTGGAGGAGGTCAACTGGAGGATGGCGGCATTTAGGCCTCCCTGGCGAAAAGAGCGGGCGACAAGCCCGCTCTTTTTGTTCAAGCCGCTTCCAAGGTGTATAGTCTAGCAGGACATTTGGCCCGCATTTTCATGCAATTTTTTGATTTGTTCGTCACGCACAACACGACCTTTGCGGCCATTCTCACCCTGGCTCTGGGCATTTGGGTCTACTTCGATCGCCGCCAGGATCCGAAGCACGTCGCCTTGGGCACGCTTTTCATGTGCGTGTCGGCTTGGAGCTTCTCCCTCGTCTTGTGGCATGCCGCCCCGGAAGCCGAGCGCGCGGCCTTTTGGCTGCGCACGCTGTTTTTCATCGGTTCGCTGCTGCCGCTGCTTTTCATGATCTTCTCGTTTTATCTGAAAGGAGGGATAGAGGAAGTGTAAATTTGTTCAATGTTCGATC
>CAZBUQ010000139.1:0-1633 GCA_964495135.1 uncultured Gammaproteobacteria bacterium | reverse complement strand
GTTTGAATCCGGCCACGAGACCGGCCAGGAACTTGATGATGTTCTGCAACATGCCGGTCTCCTTTCGTCGTGGCCGCGCTGGAATGAGCGATTTTCGACTATGTCATCGCCGCAGGCCGACGTCAAGGCCGGCCCTTGAGAGAGCGTCCCAACTCGAGGTTGCTGGGAACCGTTCTTTTTCTCTCAACCCTGCGCTAAACTCGATATTTAACGTAGTGTACATGCGATAATAACTTTTTTGCGTGGTGAAGTATGGCCAAAAAAAAGAGTGATTCGTTGCCCGAAATGCCGGTCGCTCGACACCAAACGGTACGGAAAAAGGTTTCTCCGATCGATTGAAAGATCGGTCACCAGGATCTCGTGCCGCATCTGCGGGTACACCGGGCCGATCCGTTTCCTGGCGCGTGTCCGGGCCGATACGGAGAGCTGCATCCGGATCGTGCGCGAGAGTCTGGAACGCGCGTCGTTGCGCATTTTGGCGAGACGATACCGCAAATCGAAAAACACGATCATGACGATCATTCGGGACGTCGTGTCGACGCTCGCTGACAGCACGGCGGTCGCCAAAAGATTTCTTCCCTGGTGGTCCGGCGTCTTGGTCTTCGATGGCAAGGTCGTGCGGGTATACGACGAACTCGCCACCAGACTCGACCGGACGCACTTCTCCGAAGACGAGCTCCGCTGGATGCACAAAGCGCGCTGGCTCTGCGGCATCGACCATGGTACCGGCGACCTGCCGCACTATGACCTGGCCGAGGCGGAATCGCGCATCGAACTCATCATGTATTTTCAGAAACTCAAGTCCATCAATTATCGCTTGGTTGCGCTGATTTGCGACGGCAACCCGGAGATTCCCCATGCCGCGAAATTCGTCTTCGGCGAGCGGATCGTCGTCCAGCGCTGCACGCGCCATTTCCTCGAGGATCTTCGGCGGCTCTTGCCCGCCGATCCCGAACGCCATGAAGAACGCGTCAAACTCGAAACGCTCATCAGGCTCATCAAAAACGTGATCGAGGCGGACACGCTCGACCAGGCTGCCGCGCACGCTGCGATCCTGAAATGTTGGCAGCCGCGATCGCGATCCTTGCTCGCCCGGCAGATGCTGCGGATGTTCGAGGGTATCAAGCATCTGCTCACCGCGCATCTGACGCACCCCCAGCTTCGCTTGCCCCACACCACCAACGACATCGAGAGCCTGTTCAAACAACTCAATCTTCGTCTCAAATCCCTCGGCAGATTCTTCCGTTTTCGTTTTGCCTGCGACTATCTCAACGCTTGGACCCTGCTTCGGCGCTTCACGCCCTTCACTGATTGCTGCAAAACGCGGCGGCATCGGAATGGAAAAGCGCCGCTCGAATTGGCAGGCGCTCACATCATGAATATCGACCCTCTGAAATTGAAAAAGTAGCAACCTCGAGCTGGGACGCTACCTAAGCTCCGGTTAGCCTTAAGTAGTGTCCGAGCGGACAGCTTGAAGGCCGAATTTCGCCTTGCCGGTCCCGCCTTAATTTGCTAAGCTTCACTTGATATGTTTTTGGCTGTTCACGCTTCGGTCGGCGCCATTACCGGCAATGTCGCGCCCGATCCCATCTCCGCATTCACCATCGGTTTCCTCTCGCATTTCCTCGTCGAC
>CAZBUQ010000138.1:1411-2534 GCA_964495135.1 uncultured Gammaproteobacteria bacterium | reverse complement strand
TGGTGCAGAAGTTCGGGAGGAAATGAAATTGCGCCATCCCCGTCCTCCGACCGCGGTCGGAGAGAGGAAACCGTTGAAGACGCGCCGGTAAATATGCGGGCCAGCGCCGCGTCCAGTGTTGGTTCCATGGCAATTTGGTTTTCATAGGCCACGATTACCCGTTTGAGTTCCGGAATACGTCCGCCGGAGGAGCGTAAATACAAGGGCTGAACATAGAGCAGAGATTCGTTAAGCGGAATAACCATAAGATTGCCCTGAATTACTTCAGAGCCGCCCTGGTCCCAGAGCGAAATTTGCTGTGAAATATCCGCGTCCTGATTGATTCGGTTTTGAATTTGTGCCGGACCAAAGACCAGTTTTTGTTTGGGAAATTTATAAACCACAAGTTTTCCGTAATGTTCGTTATCGGCGCGCGCGACCATCCAGGCCGCGAGATTGTCTTTTCCGCGCGGAGTAAATGGGAGCATTAAAATAAATTCTTCGTCCTGCTCGCCCGGAAGTTTCATAATTAAGTGCCGGACCAGCGGGTCTAATTTAGACCCCAAAGTCGGAATTTGCCATTCGTCTTCTTTATTATAAAAGGTTTGGGGTTCATTCATGTGATAGGTGCGGTACAGCGCGGTTTGGTAAACAAACAAATCTTCAGGATATCGCAAATGCGCCCGCAGATCCGGCGGCATATTTTTAAGCGGTTCAAAAGCGGTCGGAAAAATGCGCGCGTAGGTTTGAATTAAGGGGTCGTCCGGATCGGATACATACAATTGTATTGAACCATCATAAGCGTCGGTGACTATTTTTACCGAGTTACGAATATAGTTTATGTAGGACTGAAAATTTCCCTGCGCTCCTCCTTCAAATTGGTTATGCAGGGCGATATAGGTGGAATAGGGATATTGGTCTGCGGTGGTATAGGCGTCTTGGATCCATTTCAGCCGCCCTTCCGCCGTAATGACCAGATACGGATCGCTGTCAAAGCGCAAAAACGGAGCGACGCGGCGGACGCGCGCGTCTATATCGCGATAGTACATCACGCGGGACTCCGGCGCGATATCGGAGGACAAGAAAATTCTAAGCGAACGACAGACCACGGCAAACATGTCTCCACGCCAGATATTCACTACCG
>CAZBUQ010000138.1:0-1401 GCA_964495135.1 uncultured Gammaproteobacteria bacterium | reverse complement strand
TGGAAGACGGTAAACCCGGTTTCATCACCGGCCCGATAGTCTAATTCCCGACTTTTAATATTTAAAAAAATCGGTTCGTGAGAAAGCTGGCCATAGTATATTTCCGGACGGGTAATCGCCAAGGTCTCAAAATCCGATTGTGGCGGGATATTTTTTACAAACAAAACCGGCAAACCTTCCGGAGTTACCTCGTTTACCGGCGAAAGGGTAAGCCCATAGCCGTGGGTAAATACGAAATGTCGGTTTATAAACGTATCGGACGGGAGCGAGTCCGCGTTGAGCTCGCGGGTGGACAACAGCATCTGACGATAGTCGCCGTTTATATGGTAGCGATCATTATCAACCGATATAAAATCATAGTAGGTGCGAATTTCTTGAAGCTGGCCGAACGTATCTAAAAGCGGTTCGCGATCCCAAAGCCGGATGTTGTTTATGGTCGGACCGTTGTCCTGAATGTCTTGCGCAGTAAGTTTTCCTTCGCCGGTTAGCTCTCGCTCTTCAACCGCGTCCAGTCCGTACGCGGCGCGCGTGGCGGCGATATTATATTCAATCGGCGCGGACTCTTTTACCAGTTCATTTGGTCCGACTACAAAACGCTGTAATGCCCAAGGATAGCCCTGTCCCAAAATCGCGATTAATAGATAGGCGGCAATCGCGTAGAGCGCGAATTTAACGCGCTGGCGAACCATAGCATAAATTATTGCCAGCGCCGTCAAAAGCGCCGCTGCCGCGAGCAGTTTAAGCAAGGGAATATCCGCGTGCAGGTTTGTATAACTCGCGCCCGCGAAAATTTCATGATTATTAAATAAGAGGTTGGGAATTTTAACGTACCAGGCGCGAATCGCGCTAATCAAAAAAAGCGCGGCGACAATCAGAAATAAGTGTATACGAGAACGCGGATCAAATTGGATCAGATTGCGGCTAAGCGTAAACGCGCCGCGCGTGCCGTAAAAAATCGCCGCGGTTATCAGCGCCACAAGTAAAATCCATAAAACCAAGCCGAGGATAAGCTGAATAAACGGCAGGGTGAAAAAATAAAATCCGATATCGCGTCCAAAAATCGGATCCACGGCGTTAAATGGCGTTGCGTTGAGATATTTCAGAATGGTTTCCCAATTTGCCGCCGCGGCCAGGCCGGTAAACAAGGCCAGGAGCGCCGTAATTGCCGTAGCAAGCGGACGGGTATATTTTGTCAAATCCAGCCGGAGTTTGCCTTCTACAAAGCGAAAGACGTTGGTTTGGTTTCCGCCTCGCGGCGTTGTGGCGCGAATATTGAAAAACCATAAAATAAAGGCGGACAAGCCAACTCCGGGGGCAATAAGCAGTTTTGCTAAAAGCGGGGTGGCAAAAAGTTCAATATATCCCAGCTCCGCAAACCAAATCCAATCCGTGTACAGGCGC
>CAZBUQ010000137.1:0-2588 GCA_964495135.1 uncultured Gammaproteobacteria bacterium | reverse complement strand
TACTAAATCCGCGCCCACATCCGCGGCCTTAGTATAAATTCCTCCCCCCAACCGCGCAAAAACCGAAATTAAAGATCCGCCAAAAGCCAGACCAATAAGCGCGGCTACATCTTTGGTCAAAAAGTAATAACCCGCCACCCCTAAAAGTCCTAACCCGACCACCAAAAGACCGGTAACTAAACCGCCTTTAAATGCCACATTAAAAGCCGGAGCTAATCCTTGCTTGGCAGCCTGGGCAGTGCGTACGTTGGCGCGCACCGATACAGACATTCCAATAATTCCAGCAACCGCGGAAAATACAGCGCCAACCAAAAATCCTATCGCGACTTTAAAGTTCAAACCAAATCCCAAAACTAGAAAAAGCACCACGCCAATTGGCGCTACGGTTTTATATTGGCGGGTTAAATAGGCGCGCGCGCCTTCCTGGATGGCTTTGGCCACGCCAATCATTTTGCCTTCTCCGCCAGGCAGACGGACTATGCGTGAGGCCAAGACCAATCCCCAAACAATAGCCAAAACCGCCGAGCCCAGGATTAGCAATGTGGAAGTATTCATATTGGTTAGTGCAAATTCGCGAATTAAAGTGGTTATATACTACCAAAATAAGCCAATTTTTTCAATGCCGGGTATCCACACCCTTAAGTGCCATGTGGAAGGATTGGGGGTTGACAAGGGGGTGGTTTTATGGTAGTCTATACGCGCATGAAGAAACGCCTTTTCAAAACGGCCGTTAGCTGGATTTTAAGGGTTTTATTGCAGATTTTGAGTGGTAGCGTATTTCTAGGTAGAGGAATACGTTTCTTGATTTCCGCGGTCTTTGGTAAATCCTTGGTTGCTTTGGCGCGCGTACTTGCTCCGGGAGTTACCTTTTTTTATTTAAAAATTCGAGGATTGAAAAAGGTCTTACAGGTAAAACTGGTTGGCGGGCCACCTAGTTTGGCGGTTTTTGGCAGTCGCTATTTGGTGCATGCGCTGGTGGTTCTTTTAGTTGTTTTTGCTTCGGTCCCGGCCTTGTCCGCGGCGGACGCGCCGCCCGGAGTTTTTGGTGAAGGTACTTTACTTAAAGATTTGTTAGGCGGTGAAGAGTTAATTGTTGATGATTTAATGCCGTCTCCGGAAGAGCTGGACTATTATTTGGAGGCGCGTTTTCAAAACCAACAAATTCCCGAAGAATCCAGAGAAACTCCGGATCTTTTGCTTACTTTAGAGGGTGGAACTTTGGTGCGCCCGGATCTTCCAGGTACGACTGTTTTGCAAACGCGAACGGAAATTGTGCAGTATGAAGTGCAATCTGGAGATACCCCCTGGGCAATCGCGGAACAGTTTGGCGTGTCTGTCGCGACCGTGCTTTGGGCTAATAACATGAATTTGTACAGTACGATTCGTCCGGGACAAACATTAACCATCCCGCCAATCTCCGGTATTTTACATACCGTCAAGAAAGGCGACACTTTAGCCAGTATTTCGAAACGCTACAGTGCTTCCGTTGACGAGATTAAAGAGTTTAACAGTTTAGTCGAGGACGGGACCCTGGCGGTCGGCGCGAGTTTAGTTATTCCTGGCGGACGGCCCTATGTTGCTCCGGTTGCCGTACAACCAGCCCGGCGTCAGGTTACCATTCCGCCCGCTCCCGCCGCCAAACCGGGTGGAAAATTACTTTGGCCAACATCCGGTCGGCGCATTACGCAATACTTTCAATGGCGTCACCAAGGATTGGATATTGGCGGAAAAAATGGCGTGGATCCGATTTATGCTTCGGAAAATGGCGTAGTGGAGTATGCGGGTTGGGGTGCCGGCGGTTGGGGCAATACTGTGGTAGTTGATCATGGCGGCGGCATGAAAACGCGTTATTCGCACGCGAGCAAGGTTTTGGTTTCTCGCGGCGCGGTTGTTACTAAAGGACAGGTTATTGCCATGATTGGTTCAACCGGGCGTTCAACCGGACCGCATATTGACTTTCGAATTTACATCAACGGCCGATCAATTAATCCTTTGGAGTATTTGCGATAACTGAAGACGCGTAACACCTATTACATAACATAAGCGGCGGCTTCACAGCCACCGCTTGATTTTTTACAAATGGTAGAGTATATTCTAGTAACTTACGCGCCCGTAGCTTAATGGATAAAGTGCGTGGCTTCGAACCACGTGATGGGGGTTCGATTCCCTCCGGGCGCAAATATCGTATTTGTAGAAAGACGATTGATTATTTTTTTAAACAATTATGTACAAGTATCACCACCCAAAACCAATAGTATTGAAACTCACTGATGAGTGGGGTTTTAAGTTGCGACAAAAAGCGGCGGAGTATATTGCGGCTAATAAAAATCGAACCGGCGCAGAACGCGGGAGTTCAGAGGAACAGGGATTCGGCGCACTTGCGGAAATGGTTATCCGAAACAAACTTGGAATGCCCGAGATTAATTCCGAAGATCATCCCCTGGGCTACGACATCCTTTTACCGTCAGGGATAAAAGTTGATGTTAAATGCCGTGGTGGCGCATTACCATTCAAAGAGGAATATGAAAGTAGTGATGGTATTGCAAGAGAAGCAAAGCATAATTTCTTTGCGCGACAGATGCATGACG
>CAZBUQ010000136.1:0-2632 GCA_964495135.1 uncultured Gammaproteobacteria bacterium | reverse complement strand
TTCCACGGCGCGCGAAAGCTGGGAGAGCGCTAAAACCGGGATATTTAGTTCGCGGGCAATACCTTTAAGCGCGCGGGTGATTTCGGCAATTTCTTGCACGCGGTTTTCAATGCGGGTTTGTGAATCCATCAGCTGCAAGTAGTCAACCACTAAAAGCCCCAAGCCCTTGTCCATTTGCAAGCGGCGCGCTTTGGTGCGGATTTCCATGATGTTGGAGGTTGCGGAGTCATCAATATAAATTGGCGCTTCAGAAAGCATACCCATGGCATGGCCAATGCGGGCAAAATCGTCCTCGCCCGGGCGGTCGGAAAGGCGGCCGGTGCGCATGCGCCAAAGATCAATGCCGGCTTCGGAGCAAAGCAGACGGTCAACTAATTGTTCTTTGGACATTTCCAAAGAAAAAATACCCACGGGAATTTTGTCGCGGGTGGCCACATGGCGGGCGACATCCAGGGCGAGCGAAGTTTTTCCAACTGAAGGCCGCGCGGCTAAAATAACCAAGTCGGATTTTTGCAGTCCGGCCAGGAGATTATCAAGTTCAACAAAGCCGGTGGAGAGTCCGCGCAATTTTCCCTTTTCGCGGTGCAGTTCATCAATGCGATCAAATGCCTCGGCCAAAACATCACGCACTGGAATAAAGGCCTGCTTTAGATATTTTTGCGAAACACCGAACAGTTCTTGTTCGGCTTTGTCCAAAACTTGGTCAACATCCTCATCTTCTTTAAAAGATAAACTGCTGATTTGCGCGGCGGCGCCTTGAAGACGCCGCAGCGTTGCCTTTTTTTGAATAATCGCGGCGTAATGGCCGACATTAGCAGCGGTGGGTACGATGTTGGAAAGGTCGATAAGATAGGCGCGCCCGCCAACTTTTTCCAGCTGTTTTTTTTCTTCCAAGCGATTGCCGAGCGACAAAATATCAATGGGCTCGCGCTCATGGAAAAGTTCGGCCATGGCGGTGTAAATCATTCCATGGGTATCTTTGTAAAAATCTCCCGCCGTGACAATGTCGGCAACTTTGATAACGGCGTCTTTATCAATTAAAAGCGCGCCTAAAAGCGATTGCTCGGCTTCCAGGTTTTGCGGAGGAATACGCTGCGCAAGGGCAGGGGATTCTGCGGCCATATTGGTCAGTCCACTTTATATCGTGGTTTTAGGAGCGTCAAGTGTATGATATGGGGATTGATTGTGTGGTATAATTGTTCACGATACACGCATCACGTATCCCGTAACACGATATTGTGCTACGTGATATGTGTTATGTGATATGTGAATATGAAGCATTTTCTCCAATCCACAGCCACGCTTATTGGGATGATTGTGGGGGTGGGGGTTTTTGGCGTGCCGTATGTGGTGGCGCAAGTGGGATTTATTTTAGGGCTAGTTTGGATTTTAGGCGTGGGTTTATTGGTGTTGGCCGTGCATCTTTTCTACGGTGAAGTCGTGGCCGCCACGCCGGGCAAGCACCGTTTGCCAGGATATGCCGGGCGGTATCTTGGACCACATGTCAAGCCGATTGTCGCGGTGACCGAGGTAGTGAGCGCGTGGGGCGCGCAAATCGCGTATATTATTGTTGGCGGATATTTTTTGTCTTTACTATTTAATGGTAACGGCAGTTTTTTGTTTAGCACCGCTATTTTTATTTTTGTGGCGTTGGTCGCGCTTTTTGGCGTGCGCGTGTTGGGCAAGTTTGAACTTTGGATGACGGGGTTGCTTTTGGCGGTAATAGTTTTGATTATCGGTTATGGCGCGCCTTACGTGCGCGTTGAAAACCTGGCGACAATGAATTTATCGTTGTGGAGTATGCCGTTTGGCGTGATACTTTTCGCGTTAACCGGCGCATCCGCGATTCCGGAGGTTTTTGATCTGGCGCGGCGCCGCCGGCGGTTGTTCATGCAGGCAGTGGCTTGGGGAAGTTTGGTGCCCGTGGTAGTGACCGCAGTGTTTGCTTGGATGGTGGTGGGAATTGGCGGCGCAAATACGACCGAAGCCGCGCTAGATGGGTTGCAGTTTATTTTGCAGCCATGGGTGATGAAGCTCGGAATTTTGTTTGGATTTCTGGCCGTGATAACTTCGTATATGGTCTTGGCGCTTTATATGAAAGAACTGTTTGCTTATGACTATCGGGTTAAAGAATTTCCAGCTTGGCTGGTCGGAGTTTGCGTGCCGTTTTTCCTGTTTTTAGCCGGCGCGCGGGATTTTATCGCGGTTATTGATTTAACCGGCGGGATTTTTACCGCTTTTGTCGGCGTGGTAATCCCACTGGCGGCCATTGTAGTTTTGCGGCGACATCGGCATTTTTCCAAATGGAATTGGCGGATAATCCTGGCGGGCGTAATTGCATTTATTTTTACCGCTATCGTTTTGGGTAAGATTGTGGAATTGTTATTATAAGCGCGCTAAATTATAACTTGACAGCGGGGGAAGCGGGTGCTAGGGTGGAAAAGGGAGTATTCGCTGCTACAAGAGAGTACACAATAGGAAGGAGACCACGCAATGGCGGCACCCGTTCGTGTTTTGATCGTGGATGATGAAGGAGAAGTGCGCCGGGCGCTGGCGCGGACAATCCGAAGGGAGTATCCGGATTGTACGATCAGTGAGGCGGGAAGCGCGGCGGAGGCGCTTGGGATGCTTG
>CAZBUQ010000135.1:2078-2682 GCA_964495135.1 uncultured Gammaproteobacteria bacterium | reverse complement strand
ATAAAACATCTCCATTCCTGAAATATGTGTAGCCCTTTCTTACTTCACCCAACTTTCGATCTTGCGATGATGTAATCATTTGCAGATACTCATCAACAGCGGACATCGGAACAAAAGAAACAGGCAGGGCATCAGTTTCATCTCTTATTTCCGATTTTTTAGGATTCAATTGGCAAATTTCTCCAAGAACTCTTACTTGCCATCCTCGGGCGCGCCATCTACTCTCTCTCTCTCTCTCTCGTATCGCCCGCCGTCATATCAAAAGCTTCGTGCAGAATTGACGCCTGAAGTGCTTTTGTTGTTTCTAAAGCTTCGTTGCGGAGTTTTTGCATCTCTTTTATCTTCCCCAGCAATCCCTCCAACCTCGCCACAATTTTCTTTTGCTCCCCAATCGGCGGGAGTGGAATTTTCAGTTCTTCTATCTGATTCTTGTTGATTGAATTAAACACCGCGCCAAGGTTTCCGACTATTTCCTTTTCAAAACTTCTAAGAAAGTGAAATAGGAAGTCCTTATCAATTCTTTCTTTTGCTCTTATTGCGGCAAGGCCACGACCAATACAAATTTTTTCCGTAGCAAAATTAACGGGTCCAACTGGGGCTCTCA
>CAZBUQ010000135.1:0-2068 GCA_964495135.1 uncultured Gammaproteobacteria bacterium | reverse complement strand
ATTAAAATATCATCCTTGAGTGCTACTTTGGTAATTTTCGTTGTCCAAGTTGTCGGGGAACCAATAAACTTTTCTGTAAACTCTTTTTTTCCTTGATAAAACGGCAGGCCATTGCCTTGCGTATTATAAAATCTACCCTCTGGTGATTGACCAGCAATTACCTCGCAGACCTCTCCTAATTTTTTTGTTGGCCAGCTATTTTTCATACAAAATTTGAATTACAAAACAACCCTGTTTCACTGGGTGTGTATCTGCAAATGATCGATCAGAATACTGAATTTTTCCACGCGTCTCCATTACCTGTAATTCTCTAACTTCTAAATTGTCTCCCTTCTTATCAAATGGTTGAACCTTGGCCGACCAACTCGAATTACAATGTACATTGCCTTGATCGTTCGTGTATGTTATTTCTAAATTTACGGGTATCGCTTTTCCTGCAAGAACACACCACTCATTATATGTTCGTACGAGTTGAATGCCAATCTGAAATGGATCGTCAGTAACGGTCTGGTACAGCGCCACCTTCGTTCGATCCTCTGCAATTGGTATTCCTTTTGATTTTGGCTGTGAGATGTTAAATGCCACACCACGACCAGCATTAAAACATTCAAAAACGACAGTAAATGCAATTTCGACAGTACCTTGAACGGAATTATGAATTACTTTACCGGGCGTGACACTTGCATATGCCATGCATTGAGGGTCTTCTCGTATACCTGTCCAAATGTCTTGCGGTCGTAATACTAAACTTGGCGCAGTATTCATGGCGGAATCCCATCCGGATTTTCTTAATGTCTTAATCGAAAACCAAAAGGATGCTATTGCCGTAATGCCAATCAAAATATTAGCAGCCGCATTTATATTTTCATTCCACATAGTAATTTCATTGAATTTCGCCTAATTACCTGGCACGATTTTCTGTTTTTCACTGGTAATTATGCTACATTCCGTGTAAAGCCAATACACAAACATCAATAGGTCTACTTATGCTTTTCAGTATCCCGATACTCTTGAAGATTAAAACTCACTCTGCCCGTTTTGAAAAGTATTTTCGAAGCAACTTCTGGGGACATACCGTAGTCAATTACAGCCAACCCCAAATCAAGCATTACTCGTGTATCAATAAAAATTATGTCCTCCAGACCCTTCTCGTGCTCTCCCTTATAGGCAAGACTTCTGTCCTTTGGATCAGTTTCGAGGTCGTGATTCAAGATTAGTGCACCCGTCTTTATGTCCTTATCTTTCCTTTGCGATATATGTTTCCACACCTGCGCGATAAAAAGTGGCGAGGGATTTTCGGCTTTCACCCCTTTTACTTCGGCGAGTATCTTTGTGCCTTCAATGTCAACTATCACATCTTCATTTAACAAAGAATCTTTTGCCTCATCTCCATCTTTAGTTGGGATTTTGAATACATTTCGTAGAACATCTATCGCACTGGCTTTTAATTCATTACCTGTCTGGGTAATCAGTCCACGAAGGGTTCTGTACTTCTCTTTGGTTCTTTCTTTTTGCTCTTTCAAATCTTTAATTTTCGCCTGTGCATCAGCGACAAGGGTATCAATTATTTCATCGTACGCGGCTATCTCTGTCGGATAATACGCATCTGAGTCAACCCAGTCTGAATGTGGCAGTTCTGGCAGGTGGCTCGGAAACATTTTTGCGAATTGTCGTAAAAACTTTTCAATAACCATGATATTGTTTCTAAATTGCGGTAACACAAGAATCCTTGGCCTATCTGTGGAACTGTATCTTTCGCCGTGATTAATGAAAATAGCCAAATCCTCGTTGTTGTTATTCCAGTATAAAGATTTTTCTTTGTATTCAGAGTCATCTTGAGTAAAGAGGCTTTCCCCATCAGTTTTAACATAATAGTGAGTTGGCATGATTACATCAAACTTCACTTCATTGAGGAGCTTTACCATCTCGCCTCTGCGTTCAGAATCGGTCGAATTTATAATTACATCTCTATTCATTACTTTTCGCAGCGCAATACCTGGTATACCAAGATTATAAAGGTCTACGAATTTGAAAAAAAAAAAAAAAATTACTATCGGACTTATTCCAC
>CAZBUQ010000134.1:0-2698 GCA_964495135.1 uncultured Gammaproteobacteria bacterium | reverse complement strand
GGCGCGACGGAATTATAGAGCTCATTTTCGGACAGGGTTGAGGCGGCGGACGGGTGCGAGTGTTTCGTCCTAATGGCACGCTTACCGCGCTTCCGTTTTTTCCTTTTGGTCCGAATTATCGCGGTGGCGTCAATGTGGCGGTTGGGGACTTGAACGGAGACGGATTTTCTGAAATAGTGGTAGGAGCCGGTCCGGGCGGGGGACCGCAAGTCCGGATTTTTTCCGGAGAGGGGCGCTTGCTTTCCGGAGGATTTTTTGCTTATGATCCGCGGTTCCGCGGCGGGGTGCGGGTGGCGGTTGGCGATACCAATGGTGACGGCAACGCGGAAATTATTACCGGACCGGGTCCGGGCGGCGGACCACAGATTCGTATTTTCAATGACAAGGGGCGCGCGCTTTCTCCGGGATTTTTCGCGTTTGACCGTGCGGCGCGCTCCGGCGCCATACCGATTGTTACTGATGTTGATGGCGATGGACGGAATGAGATTTTGGCCGTCACTAAAGAAATACCATGACTACTACTAATTACGAATTTTCGTACAAATATACAAATTTGTAGATTGGTAAATTGATTTGTAATTTGTAGGAATATGCAACTTATCTGCAAACACGACCCGCATGATCCGGATCATTTGATTTGCGAGACGCAGCACTCGCCGACTTTTGAATGGCTGCGCCGACGGTGGCAATCTTTTTATTGCGTGGGACCAACTTGTCCGCCGCATCGGGCTTATACCCATCTTTTGGTGGATGTTGTTTTAGCGGCGGTCGTTTTGGTTTTGGTGGTTAGCAATATTGTGTTTTTATCTCGCGCGCGGCGCGTTTCGGAAAAATTGCCAACATTGGAAGATAAGCTTAATAGTCTATCCAGGGCGCGCGCTCCGGAGGCACCGGTCGACAAGGTTGAAGTCGCGCCGACACAGTCCGCTTTTATACTTGAGGCCTCGGCTATTTATTTTTCTTCTTCCGGCGAACAGCTTGGGCGCGGTCCTTGGCCGCCCAAAGCAGGGGAAATTACAAAATTGGCCGTCGTGCTGCGGGCCAATATTGAAGGCAATACTTTTAGAAATATTGAGGCGCGCGGTGAACTTCCGCAGTATGTTGAATGGACCGGATTTGCTCCGCTTGGCCGCGGGCTTTCATATGAACCGGAAACTCGCACGGTGCGCTTTGCGGTTGCGGAAGCCGGGAGCGCGGTGTTTATTGTGGCGGTTACACCCTCGGCACAAATTTTAGCTGATGAGTGGTTTCCAGTTTTAAAAAATGTGCGCTTGCGCGGAGAAGAGCTTGCAAGCGGGGAAACGCGGGAAATTTTTATTCCGGATGTGTTGGTTGAAACCACCCCGCGCCTGCCTGCGCAGGCAGGCCCCTCTTATTAGAGGAGGGGAAAGCCAAACTTATCCCCATGCTGCTCTGGCGCGATCGTAATTTCTGTGCTATACTACAAAGTGAAAGGACGCAAATAACTGTGGATAAATTCCACGGAGTGCGTCTTTTTTCGTGTATATACGCATATTTTCAGGTTGTCCACATGCTAAAAATGTGTTATAATAGTTAGGAACATAAATCTAATCTTTCTTTTTTAATCTCTTTAAATTACCTCATTTTATGAATGGGCAAAATAAATCATCTTCTAATTCATCATTTACCTTTAATCCGGCGCATCAGCGGCACCATTACGGTTTGCCGTATTTGGCGATTGGGGCACTGCTGGCAGTGGCCTCCATGATTTATACGTCGCACGCGGCTGTGCCCACGCTTTCCGGCGGCGGTCCTGGCAATGGTCAGGATTTTGTGCCGGATCAGGCGTTGGTTGATATTACCGCTTCGGAAAATCTAAATTCCGCTACGGTCAATACGACAAATGTTACGCTTTATTCCTGCACCGGCGCCACAGACGCGACTTCTTGCGCCACTCCCAATACCGCGACTAATCTTTGCACTTCTGTAGCCCTGGAGAGCAATACCCGCATCACGTGTACTCACGCTGCGCTTGCGGCCAGCACGACTTTTCAATTTCAGATTGGAACCGGAGTGCAAAGCGCCACGAACGACGCGCTCGCCGCGGCTGTAACCCGCATTTTCCGCACCGGCTCCACTATGTCCGGATCCAATACCACTCCGCCGCGGGTGAATTCGACTACCCCGGGACCCGGAATTGCCTTTCCCGCGACTGGCAACATCGTGATTACCTTTCCGACCGGTCCGGATGGAAATATGAATTTTAACACTGCCCCGGGCCCGGCCGCGCAAGCCGGGGACGTGAACTTCTGTCAGAATAGCGCCTGCGCCGTGAGTTTGAAGAAAATCGTGGATTTTGCTCCGACTACCGAGGTGTGCACGAGTTCCACGGCGTGTGTGTTTAGCTGGGACGCAACCAGCCGCGCGCTGACTGTTAATCCGGCTACTAATCTGGAAGTGGCTTCCGGAACCGCGGCGCCGATTGAATATGATTTGTGCGTGCGCGGGAGTGGTAATGCGCTGGCAGTCAAAAATAGCGCGAGCCAAAGCTTACCGGGTGATTATTGCACCCGCTTCCGAACCGCCGCGGCAGACACCACCGCTCCGACGCTGGCCACCACGGCTCCGACCACTCCGGTAGACGGCGCTACCGGGGTTTCGCCGCTAGGTCTGGATATTGCATTGCGTTTCGCGGAAGGGCTTGATCGGGGAACGGTCTCGCTTTCTACCGTGCGCC
>CAZBUQ010000133.1:0-2705 GCA_964495135.1 uncultured Gammaproteobacteria bacterium | reverse complement strand
TCTTCTTGGTCATTTCCTCCTGCGCCGCGCTGTCGGCGGACACATCTTTTTCTGTGTACGGCACATTATGTTCCTTAAAATACGCTTTGGCTTGCTTGCAGTACGGGCAAGTCGGAGTGGAATAAATAATTACAGACATAGTTGAATGGGTTATGAGTTATTAAGTTATTGGTTATTATTTTTGTTTTTGATTTTCTAAGGCGTGTTTGGTAATTTCGACATTGCAACTATTGTGCGCTGTGCACCATCCTTCACACTGTTTTGCCAGCTCTTCCTTTTCATAATGAAATCCGCACGCTTCACATTGGTATAATTGATTGTTGTCCTGCGCTATGAATTTAACCATAAGTTCTCTATTTATTTAATTTTGCACGCGCCAGTGCTCTGACTTGCACCGGATTTAAATGCGTAATTGGACGACGCCGCTTGATATGGGCAACGGCCTCCTTCACACTCATGCCAGTAGTAGTCAAATACGCGGCCACGAGTGTCGGCGCGCGACCGTGTCCTTGCCGACAATGTACATACACGGCAATGTGGTGCTTCACACAAAATCGCAACATGGCGATACCCAGTTCAAGTTGCCGCGCAGTTGGCGCTTTATGATCAGCAACCGGAAGCCACAAGTAATAATCCACCCCAAATGGCGCATCCAGCCGGTTTTTCTCCAGCGAAATATCCGCGCGGATTTTTTTCGCCAACAGTCGTTCGTCAAAATGCGTTTGGCAACATTGATTCGTGCCGATGTAAATATACTCGGTAATCTTATGATAGTCGAGTTTGGGGTGTGGTAAATGCTTCATATCCCTTACAGTATAGCATGCTTATTTTTATTGATACAGATCAGTATCCGGATGCGCAGCAGTCCAGGCAAACCAGAATGAGCTGAACGGATTCACCTGCTCCTTGCTGCCATTCGGAAGCCGCTTGTATATGCGCACGACATCAAGCACTTTGTCATGTTTGAGTACAAACGTCTGTCCTTCAAACTCGTCCACGACCTCGCCCTTTTGTTTCACCGCTTCCGCAGAATATGCCTTGGCTTTTTCATTTAACACGATCCCGAGCACAAACGCGTCCGGTGTAAGTCGCGTATCTCGCCCGCCAGCCAGCGAGCGCGCAAATCCAGTGCTGGTAAAATAATCGCCATACGGACTTGAACCATAAAACCGCGTAGCGCCGGTCTCACGCGAAAGCACTTGACCATCGGGGTGTAACTCACGCCACTTGCCAAACTGCACCTGATCCGAAGGCAAAAGTTTCAATTTCACGCCAGTCATCTCGCCCACAATCGCCTCCCCAAGAATCTGCGACCACAAGCTGTCGGTCTTGCGGTCATACATTACCAAGTTTGACTTCCAAAGTTTTCCAGATGTGCCAAACTCAACGCGCTCGCCTTTGACTAGAGGATCAAATACAAAACCGGTAAGGCATAGTGGACAGTAAGTCACCAGCACGCGCTCGCCATCCTCGCCCGTCAAAGCCTCGGCGGAGACGGGCACCGTGTCATTGACAATCTCGTGCCACACCAGAATCTGATACGGATAAAACCGATGCGTGTTGCTACGCGAAAACGCAATGCCTGGCTCGCTGTCATCCAGCCACTCCCGCGCCGCTTCCGGCGCGATAAATTTCGGATTGTCAATCGAGGGAATACCATCCTTTCCAAGAAGACCCACGATCTCACTTAGCGGCACGCCATGCGCGCTATCTGCAGGAAGGCGCATTGGGTTACGGAATAATTTAAACCAAAGGAAAAATCCCCCTGCGAAAAACAGCACAATGAGCGCAACGATCCATATTCTCATATATCCTAACCCTATAATCTTGGTGTGGGTAAAAGCGGAAAGATGTAAATCTGAAGATACCGATCTACACCAAAGAAAAGCGCCACTGCCCAGACGATTAATATGACTCCAGCCACCTGGCGAATACGCGCCGAGGCGTGCGCAAAACTTTTGATGCGCAACACCAGCGCGCGGCCGCCGTAACCGATAAGTAGCATTGGTACTGCCGCACCAAGACCGTAAGTGAAAAACAGCAAGCCGCTTTGCAAGACATTTTGTGTATTTGCGGCAAAGGTAAGAATCGCGCCAAGAATTGGGCCGGCGCACGGCGTCCAGACTACGCCAAGAGTAGCACCGATTCCAAAGGCGCCCCAGAAACCGTTGCGTGAGGGTGCTAATTGCGAATCAGACCCGAATTTGCGAATCTGCGAATTCGAAATTCGTAAATTCGCACAACATGCCTTCGGTGCACTTATTTTTCTCCACGCAAATGTACCTTTCACCACTATCCACTCCCACAGCGCCGGTATCGCCAGCGCGAGCCCAAACAAAAACAAAAGCACAATGGAAACCACGCGCAAAGTGCCTTTGGAAATACCCAGTACATCCAGAAAAATCGCAAAGGCCGTGCCGAAAATCGTAAACGAGACCACCAATCCGGTAACAATTCCCAAAGGCCGCCATTTACTGGTGCCGAGCGATCCGCCTAAAATCGCCGGCAGCACTGGCAGCAAACATGGCGCGGCCACGGTCAGCACTCCAGCGGCAAAGGATAATGGGATAAGCGAAAACATATTTACAGCACTTGTTGCACCTTCGCCATCAACTCCTCTTCACTGTGATCGCCATAAAACCGATCTACCGGGTTTCCGCTTTTATCAAGCAACACATAACTATGCTGATAGTTGATGCGATACT
>CAZBUQ010000132.1:0-2769 GCA_964495135.1 uncultured Gammaproteobacteria bacterium | reverse complement strand
TTCATCCCCCGTGAGTAAGCCCACTACGGGTTTACTAGTGCAGAGTCCAAAATTAAACGCGGTGGTGCGGATTACGGGGAAGACAAAAGCATCCGCCATCTCCACCACCTGTTCAAATGGCGCTTTGATAACCTTGGCCATTCCATCAAATACATTTTCTATCTCGCGCAGGCGATCCGGGTGCGCCTTATAGAGCACCGTATACCCAGCTCCTTTAAGCAGACGTGCAAGCCGCAACTCCAGATCAAGTTGGATTGGCCAAAACAAGGCCGACCCTTGCGGTTTTCGCCAAGGCGCCAAGGGAAATCCAACCAGCATGACCTTGGCAACCCGTGATGGAGGCGCCGCCTGCGCATGCGCCGTGTGAAATTGCGCATAAAGCAAGCCTTCTCCGGACACAATCTCAACTTTATTGCCCCGCAACGCCGGGCGTCTGCGCTGCAATTCTTCAAAAATGTCCGCGCTGGCTTTCGTATAAGCCACAAACTCGTCCGCTAGCGCAAACTCATTAAATGGAATGGTGGGCGAGTTCAGATAACCGATATGTCCTCCGTGTGTGAACGCCGTTACCTTCCCGCCGGCGCGCCTCACTTCCAAGGCCAGCGCCCGCTGGATTTGATCATGCACGGTGGAGACCAGCAGGTGCACCGGTCGGCTCGACATGCGGCGACGCATTGCCTGTAACACCTGCGCCGCTTCAAAAAATTGGCCTTCCGTAAATTTTTGCAAATAGCGCCGGTGTTCATCCATTAAGGGTATGGCGTGCTGACGGGAAATTACTCGTATCTCTTCGATGAGTTGCGCGGCGGCGCCCCGCAGCACCGCTTCAGTTTCCTTGGCCAGCGGAGGAAGTGAACGCGGCAACCAGTCGCCGCCAGAAGTGAACGCCACCCACTGCGGCAAGCGCGCACAATACCCGGTGATAAACTCCTCCGGTGCGCCATATAAATAGCTAAGTTTACCGCACAAACGGTTCCAGAGTTTGCGCGGCGCACGATTAAATAACAATTCGCGAGCGCGCCGCTTCAGCCAGCTGACCCAGTATTTCAAGGTATTTTCTGGCGCGTTATACAGCCGGGTGCGCTTTCCAGAAACGCCGTCTACTTTATCTTGAAGAGTGTGTTCAAGAATATCTTTATACCAAAAGGCGGCCTCGCAATATAGTGGTTCCCGGCCGCGCTGTCGGATTTCTTCTAAAACTTTGACGGCGTGCAAAACATGCCAATATTCCGAAACTAGATTGCGTTTGACGAGCAGCGCATCGCCAGCGACGCGCGGTCTATCCTCAATGTGCCGCCGGACGCACTCCTCCAGCTCTTCGCACAGCGCCACAAACTCTTTATCCGCAACTGGCCAAAAAAACTCGCGTTGCCAGCGCGCGATTCCGTATTGTTTGACCGAAATAATATCCAGTGGAAAATAACGCTCTTCCATGTCCTTTATTCTTTCAATCCTTGCGGAGTATAGACCGCCGTGAATGCGCGCGCCGCGTCCAAATGTGAAATCGGCGTAGCCAACCGATGGCCTGGTCGAATCGCGTTCATAATATCCGTACCGTGTTCATCGCGTAGCGAGCGCAGCATGATCCCTCCATCCTTCACTGCAACTAATATGCTACCGGGAACCGTTCGAATAATTAAACCGGCCATAAAAGGATGAAAACCGCCTTCACTCATATCGACCGCTGCATCTTTGATAAATACGCGTTTTCCATTTAAAAAAGTCGAAGCGCCCTCATGAGGATTATCAAACGCGGAAATAAATTGGACTATATCTTTAGTGCGCCAGGACCAATCAATCCAGCCATGATGCGCGGTAGAAAGCCGAGGAAAGTAAGTACTTTTTTCCTCATCTTGCGGAATTTCTTCAAAATCCTCTTCGCGCTCAAGCTTGCGCATAAACTCCTTAAAAAATTCCATCTCACCGGCCATAAAAAAATTTTTATAATCCTTCGGCGTGCGACAGGTTTCGGGAAAATCAAATTCATTCTTAAAGATAATCGTCCCAGTATCAATGCCTCCATCAACAATATGAAATAAGTGGCAGCCACCGTGATCGCGCCGCATAATCTGCCATGAAAATGTCGCGGCTCCACGGTTCTTAGGAAGCCGTGCGCCGTGGGCATTAATAAGCCGGCCTTTAAATTTATTGATAAACTCTGGCTTAAAAATCCAGGGCGCGCCGAATGAAATCCCCAAAGTGTGTGCATTTATGTACGGATTAATATCAAAATTATTGAGATCCTCCACGCAATAATAGCCAATTCCATGCTTCATAAAATACTGCTCCACGGTAACCGCTTCCTGATCAAGCGAGATATTCAATAATCGCGGCGCGGAAAGTACTATCGTTTTATAATTTTTTGCCAGCGATAAAAAATTCACGAGCCGCTGTCCGCCGCCAAAAAGTATAATGGTATCGATATGTCCAAAACGCATAGTTACAAAATCTCATCGAGCGTGACCGGGTCGTCTTTTCCAAGCGCTCGTCGACTCGCGCGACCCAAAATGGTGTCATACCATTTGGGAGACAACCCTTGACGCGATGAACGTTTTGCAGTCACATTTTCCGCGGTTAAGAATTCTCCCTCTTTGATTGGCTCACCGGCGACAAGTACACGCTGAAGTTTCAACCTTTCCGGAAGTTCCTTTTCTGCCGGCTTTTTTATACCAGTACCGAGCGCGCGTTCCACCTCACGCACGGCATGCACCAGCGCTTTGAAATCTGCCGGCGTTGAAGAAAAAAAATGATCCGGGCCATCCATCTCTT
>CAZBUQ010000131.1:0-2783 GCA_964495135.1 uncultured Gammaproteobacteria bacterium | reverse complement strand
AAAGACAAGACTCGCGCCTTGCCTTTTGAGTCGGTTCACCTTATGTGAACATGGTTCGTTAGTTGATACCTATTATAATACTATCACATGTATGCATTCCTGTCAAGATCCTTTATCCACACCACCTCACTACTCTTCTTCCTTCGCCCCCTTGGCCTTCCCTACTTCCGAAAGCAAAACGTTTTCAACAATAATTCCGCGCGGGCGAAAAATGCGTTCCAATTCCTGTTTCATGTGATCCTCAATCGTATCGCGTTGTCCGGCTACGAGTTCCTGCACGGTAAACCGCGAGGCAATCATGCGCAGTCGCGAGCGCACGGTCGGCCGCACGATTTTGTCCACAAAATCCTCGCCAATGTTTTGCCAGATGTTCGGAATTTGAGTAACATCCAAACGCAGCAAAATCGTGCCCTCAATATGCACGGGTTTGCCATCCGCGGTTACCGCGCTAAGCGGCACGTCTCCCAGCGCCCGCACATTTTTTAAATTAAAATCTTTGGCCAAGCGATACTCCAGAGTTTGAGTATTAAAAAGTTTGGCGCGCTGCCAAAATGGGACTTTAAGATGCAAGCCCGGGAGCAAACATTTTTTTAAAACTCCCCGCCCTAAATCATAAACACAAGCTACATATCCCGGCGGAACGTATACAAAAAATCCTTTGAGCACATCCTCAACCACAAACGTATACATCATTCTGTCTAAAGATTCATTCATATACTACTACAAATTACGAATATACTTACAAATATACAAATTATTGTTTAACATTTAACAAGCGCATGAATTTTACGCCATTAGAAGTGAAGTTGATCAGTATGGCTAATTGCAGATTTGTTGCTTTAAGATAAGCGTTTACTTGTTCAATGTTTTTCTTACCAAAATAATCACCCTTTTTTAGCTCAACAATAACCTTACTGTCCACCAGAAAATCAAGATAATAGCGGCCAATTGACTCTTCCTTAAACCGAATGGGAATAAATACCTCCCGATTAAATTTTAAGCTACTCTTTTTTAGACCTTCAGCAAAACCGCGTTGATAGTATTTCTCCTGATAACCTGACCCTAATTCATTATATACATCAAATGCAATCCCGACAATCTTATAACTTAACTCTTTATGAACTACTTTTTCCTCCACACATTTGTATATTTGTATCAAAATTTGTAATTTGTAGGGTTATCCGCCGCTAAGTAGTTTATCATACCACGGCACTTTGGTCTGTTTTACTATCGTTTTACTGCGTATAAGAAGCGGCTGTAATAAGTGTATTATAAACGAAAACACCATAGCTGTCAAGATGAACACTGCCTTAACCGCAGGCAGCAGGGCCAAGATTACAAAAGTACCGACCGGAAATACATAGCGGAAAATTATATCCCCTTTCTGAAGCGTATCGCGTCTTTTAATCTGTTGGCGGTTTACCTGCCAAAAAATAAGAACAGCCACTAAACCGGCCAGGTATAAATTTCGTTCCGCAATATCAAAAATAATAAATTTGGTATTTATAATATCCGGATGAGTTACGGACGGATAAAGCGCGGTTAATTTACCGCTCGTGCCGCCCACAAATACCTGATACAACAGCACCAACGCCAGCAACTGAATACCCAGCAGTACGGTTGAGGCCCAGGGACGTATGCGATATAACTTAAAAATCTTGCGAATCTGTTCTTTGCGCGCTACCGAGTCATCTTTAAATGAACGGCTAATCTCGGTTATCTCTTTCTGAACACGTTCAAATTTATAATTATTTCTTTCAGAAATAATTGAAAACGGGATCAGCGCTACGCGCAAACCGACGGTCATATAAACTACCGCAAGCCCAAGATTTTCATACGCCGGGCCGTTATATAGCCAAAACAAAAAATTCAAAAGCGGCGCAAATAGATAATCATGCCAGATTTCAGCAATCATTTGTAGCAGTGATTATTCCCAAACTTCACCATTGATGGTAATTATCACTTCCTTGATTTGAGAAAATTCTTTGAGCGTGTTTACAATTTGAGCGCGGCGCTGCGCCGTATTGCAATCATTTAATTCATCGCTTAGCGCTTTAGAATAGTCTGCCGTGGCAATTCCATCGGTGGCAATATTCATAACAATCAAACGAGTCCCGGGCGACAACGCGGAAATATAATCTCCTCCTGCGTCAGCCGGCATTGGCGAGGTTTGGGCAACAAGCGCGCCGGCTGCCGGATGACCATACTTTGGATCAACGGCTTGTTCCAGAGCGACCGTTTCGGTCCGGCAGGCTTCCAGCGCTTCCTTGGTAAAGTAGTGCACTCTGGCCTTGCCCGCCTCTACCGGCTCCTGGTCTGGAGCCGCCCCGCTTGGCCCTGCATTTTCCTCAATTTGTTTCGTGATTTGTTCTTCCGCGTCCTCGCGTATTTCCGTTTCCGGAGCCGATACCGGGGCCGTTTTATCCCGCAAGGCAAAATACCAAATCGCGATGATAACCAAAATTATTATGATGAGTCGTTTTTTATTCATATTATGTATCCCCCTTTTATTAAATTATATAGTTCATTAACTATACACGAAAAGCTATCAACAGGCAAGCGCCTTGCCGATTATGTCAAATGATGATAGCATGCACACGATATGTACAAACGCTTTACCGGCTTTATGATCTTCTTTGCCGGCTTACTCATGTTTATATTTGGCGCCTCCCTGGTGCGCCTGTACACGGATTGGATTTGGTTTGCGGAGCTGGGATATATTGAACTTTTATCCACCCCGCTTTTAGCAAAACTTCTTATTGCCCCCGGAGTTGGCATGGCCG
>CAZBUQ010000130.1:0-2834 GCA_964495135.1 uncultured Gammaproteobacteria bacterium | reverse complement strand
AAGTTTCCGCGCTTGAACTTGTACTTACCAAATTGCACGCGGGGGGAAAATTCGGCGCCGGAGGATACAAAGTTTCCGGCGGGCTGCATGGCGTGGGCGTATCCGTAGTCAACGCGCTCTCGGAGTCGCTGCGCGCCGAAGTTAAACGCGACGGTAAACTTTGGGTGCAGGAATATGTGCGCGGAAAACCCAAAGGCAAAGTCAAGGCCGAAGGCAAAGCCACCGGAACCGGAACCACGATAATTTTCAAACCGGACACCCAAATTTTTCCGGAAATCCGCTACGATTGGACGACTTTGCTTACGCATTTCCGACAGCAGGCCTATCTTACCCGCGGCGTAACCATTTGCGTGTTTGATGAGCGCGTGAAAGAGGCCGGCCGAACCTCCTACTGTTTTTATTTTGAAGGCGGGATTGGTTCGTATGTGCGCCACTTAAACCATACAAAGGAGCCGAAACATGATACGGTTTTTTATTTTGAAAAAGAAGTTGGCGCCATCCAAATTGAAACCGCGCTCCAATATACTGATGACTTGAGTGAGACCGTTTTAACTTTTGCCAATAACATTGTAAACCCGGGCGGCGGCACGCACTTGGTTGGTTTTCGCTCGGCGCTCACTCGTGTTTTAAATAATTACGCGCGCGCCAAAGCCTACTTGAAAGAGAAAGACGCGAACTTGTCCGGAGAAGATGTGCGCGAAGGTTTGACCGCCGTGATTTCGGTAAAAGTTCCGGAGCCGCAATTTGAAGGCCAAACTAAAGATAAGCTGGGCAATCCTGAAGTGCGCACCGCGGTGGAAGAATTTTTTGCCGACGCTTTTGCCACCGCGCTGGAAGAACATCCCAAAGACGCGGAAGCCATTATTTCCAAATGTATTTTAGCGGCGCGCGCTCGCGCGGCGGCCAAAGCAGCTCGCGAATCAGTTTTGCGCAAAGGGGCGCTGGAGGGACTGATGCTTCCCGGAAAACTCGCGGACTGCTCATCAAGGGATCCCGAAACTACTGAACTTTTCATAGTGGAGGGCGACTCTGCCGGGGGTTCTGCCAAACAAGGCCGCAACCGCGAAACCCAAGCCATCTTGCCTTTGCGCGGAAAAATTCTAAACGTTGAACGCGCGCGGCTCGATAAAATGTTGTCAAATAACGAGATTAAATCGTTGATTATCGCGCTGGGTACCAACATCGGCGAACAATTTAATCTGGAGGAGCTGCGCTATGATCGCATTGTAATTATGACGGATGCGGACGTGGACGGCGCGCATATTCGCACTCTGCTTTTAACGCTTTTTTATCGCTACTTCCCGCAGATTGTAACGAGCGGGCATCTTTACATTGCCCAGCCGCCGCTTTATCGGGTGGGTTGGGGCAAGGAGTTCCGCTATGCCTATTCTGATCCTGAAAAGGAAAAAATCTTAAAAGGGATTGAGGGTGCCAGTGGAAAAAAGATAAAAGATGTAAAAGCTTCGAAAACCGCAAAAATCGCAAAGGAGACAAAGGATGTGGTTCCGGAAAATACGGGGGACCCCTCCGAAATTGAGATGCAAAAAATCGGCACGGTCGCGGTAAACATTCAACGTTACAAAGGTTTGGGAGAAATGAATCCGGATCAGCTTTGGGAAACGACGATGGATCCGGCGACGCGGGTTATGAAAAAAGTTACGATTGAAGATGCCGAACGCGCCAATCAAATTTTTGATATTTTAATGGGCGCGGAAGTTGAGCCGCGAAAACGATTTATCCAAACTCACGCGAAGGCGGTAAAAAATCTTGACATTTAGTCTCTACACCGCCCGAGGCCGGCAGATACACGCGGACATTAGCTGAAATCTTTTAAAAAATTCACGATTCGGTTTACTTCCTGTTCGCCGATGTGAACATCAGTGGGAAGATTGACACTCTCTTTGGCGAGTTTTTCCGCGATGGGACATGAACCCATTTTATACCCGACTGCATTATAATCTACCCCAGCGGGTGCAATTGGAGTGCGATACCAATCGCCAAGATAGATGCGCTGTTGTTTTGCTGCTTTGATAATTTGTTCCGCATGTGGCGTACGGACGGTATAGCGCAGATAGATATGCCCATCCTGTAACCCCTCCTTGTTCTCCAATTCGCGCGAATTGGAGAACAAGGGTTTGCTCGCATATATTTCGGCAATCTTTTTTCGGTGTGCGTTAAATCCTTCCAGTTTTTTAAATTGATGTAGCGCAAGCAGCGCGAGCGCGTTAGGCATACGGTATTTCAGAAAGTGCGGTTTTGCTCCCCTCTTTTCCTGCACATATACGGCCTTGGAAATAAGGCGTAGCGCCTTTGACAGTGCCAGGATGAATTTTCCCAGACCAAATACACGGTAAAACGCTTTAACCTTCCACATCACAAGCGGATGCAGAAGCTGCTGTAAAACCCACCAGGCCGGCGGCAATGAATAGCCATTCAAAATCTCGCGCACTCTCTGTGCAATGGCCTTGTCGTGCACAGTCACCATTCCGCCAAAAACGGATGAAATTACTTTATCGCGTCCAAAACTAAAAAAGGCCGCATCGCCAAAAGTTCCCACGTGCTTTCCCCGGTACGCGGCGCCAAGCGCGTGCGCGCAATCCTCAATCACAAACAAATTATATTTTTTGGCAATGCTTAGTAAGGCGTCAAGATTCGCCGGAAGCCCGAACGTATGTTGCACAATCAACACGCGGCTACGCGGTGTTATTTTGCGCGTCAGATCGTCCGAAGCCATGTTATATGTAGTTTCGTCGCAATCCACGTACACTGGCTTTGCTCCGACCCAAAGAATAGGATCCGGCACAGCCACGCAAGTATAGGCCTGCAGCAGCACT
>CAZBUQ010000129.1:0-2872 GCA_964495135.1 uncultured Gammaproteobacteria bacterium | reverse complement strand
GCACGCTGACCAACATGGATGCAAGTTCGGACTGGGTGGACGGCAAGCTGGGCCAGGCGTTGGATTTTAATGGGGTGAATCAAAACGTGAAGGTTCCTGATAGCGCCTCTCTTCGTCCCGCAAATATTACAGTTTCCGCTTGGGTTAAAATGAATGCACCTTCTTCTGCTAGCATCTTGGTTGTAAAACGATATGCAAACGCAGCAGATCCTTACAATTCTTACATATTAGATGCCGGATCTTCTAGCACATATCGTTTTTGCTTATCTGACGGAACTTCCGGAAGTCAAAAGTGTATTGGCTCTACAACCGCCACAAACTCTGAATGGAAGCATGTTGTGGGAACTTATGATGGCGCTAATCAAATCATATATATCAACGGAATCGCAGAAACTAGCAGCACAACCTCTTTAACAATTGGGTATTCAAGTTTAGCTCTTCAAATGGGCGAGTGGGGTAGCGGTTGGGACTTCAACGGCTCCATCGACGAAGTGCGCATATACAATCGCGCGTTAAGCGCGGCCGAAGTTGCGCGGCTCTACCGTCTGCAAAAACCAAAAATTTTAACGCCCAACAACAACGGCTTGGTGGGCTACTGGAGCTTTAATGAAGGCGCTGGCGGCTACGCGGGCGACATGTCGGGCAACGGCAACACCGGCACGCTGACCAACATGGATGCCTCCACCGACTGGGTCCCCGGCAAGCTGGGCCAAGCCCTGGACTTTGACGGGAGTAATGATTATGTGGATGTTGGGAATCCCGGAATTAGTTTTGCGGAAGGGTCCATAAGCTCGTGGATAAGAACTGGAAGTTCGACTGCCACTGGTAATGGAATTGTGTATACGGGTTACGGGTCAGGTCAATCAGAATACATTGGTTATCTTATTTTGAACGGGAATATTAGAATCGATATTGATGATGGAGATAACGGTTGTGCGCGGAAATCTCTTACATCATCAGGTTATAACTATACCGATTCTGCTTGGCATCATATAGTTCTAACATTTGTCGCCCAAGCCACCGGCAGGCTTTATATAGATGGAACTGAAAAAGGAAGCGGTGTTTCTTTATTAGCATGTGAATCGGAGATCAACCCGTCTGCCAACTGGGTTATAGGTGATGTTGCTTCGGGAGACAACTTTCTCGGCCTCATCGACGAAGTGCGCATATACAACCGCGCGCTATCGGCGGCGGAGGTGAAGGGACTATACAACGCATCCGCGCTTGCCAAAATCAACACCTCCCCGCGCGGCCAGCTCACGAACGGCCTCGTTGGCTACTGGACCTTTGACGGCCCGGATTTGAGTTTTACCACCAACCTCGCAACCGATGTTTCCGGAAACGGTAACAACGGTCGTCTCACCAACATGAGCACCTCCACTGCTCCCACCATCGGTCGCCTCGGCCAAGCATTGAATTTTGACGGGAGTAATGATTATGTGAGTGTTGGAGACAGTAACGGATTAAGTCCCACAAACATTACTTTATCTGCTTGGGTTAAAAGTGCGAATGTTTGGTCGGGAGTTGGTAGTGGTTTTGTCAGCAAAAGAGTCGGTTTCCAGAACAACGATGAGTATAACCTATTTTATTGGAACGTGGGTACAAACGGTGCAGGATTTTACTCGAGAATAGGGGGACAAAGTTCGGCAGGGACATATGCTTATTATATCGTAACACCAGCGACATCCGACTGGATTCATATTGCAAGCACTTTTGACGGAACTACAATTAGAATTTATTACAACGGAGTTGCTGCTGGAACAACCGGCTCACCACCGTCGGGAATATCTAACGGCAGTGCATCTTTGAACATAGGAGCTTTGAATAGCGGCACCTCCCACTTTACTGGTCCCATCGACGAAGTGCGCATATATAACCGCGCGTTGAGCGCAAGCGAAATTACGAGATTATACAATATGGGAAGATAGTTAAACCCTAAATCCTAATATCTAAATCCTAAACAAATTCCAAATGAACCAAATTCCAAACAACAAACACTATAATCTGGAAGAACGATGCCTGCAGTTTGCCAAACGCATAAATGCTTATGTTCGGAGATTGCCCAAAGATATCCCGAACAGAGAAAACGGAAAGCAACTCGTAAGATCCGCGGGCTCTTTGGGAGCGAACTACATTGAAGCCAATGAATCATTGAGCAAGAAAGACTTCATCATGCGGGTGAAGATTTCAAAAAAGGAAACAAAAGAGAGCCGGTTTTGGCTTATGCTCGCCGAGCCCACGGACAACAACCAAAAGGAGAGAAGCGCCTTGATTCAAGAAACAAGCGAGT
Source organism: uncultured Gammaproteobacteria bacterium (assembly GCA_964495135.1). Lineage (GTDB taxonomy): Bacteria > Patescibacteriota > Patescibacteriia > GWA2-47-26 > GWA2-47-26 > CAZBUQ01. Next base: position 582 of record CAZBUQ010000129.1, on the reverse strand, counting down.
TGATGAAAATCTTCGGAGCCATTCTGGAGAAATCAAAATAACGTTTGTGGTAGTGTTTGTGATTTGACATTTGTGATTTATAATTTGTTTAGTATTTAGAGTTTATAATTTAGAATTTGTTCAGGAGGATCTGACCCTGCTGTTGTACTTGGAGATTAATTTCAAGCCAACAAACGGTTTTACCCCCACACCTGTTTTCTTACGAGAGGCTTTTCGTAATTCTTCGTTTGAGTTGTGCGAGTGCGTTACCATCTTTTTTCAATGAGTGCTCTCTGCGCCTTGCATCTTCCTCTGAAAAATATGCCTCATAATACCGCAACTCAAACGGGGCGCGTGATTTTGTTGAACGCACTTGTTCTTTGTTATGTTCCTCAAACCTGTGCCTCAAATCGTTAGTTGACCCCACATACAGCTTTTTATCCACCTTGCTTTTCAAAATATAGACATAGAACATACAGATATCGTAGCCGACTTGAGACGAATAAGAAAACAGGTGTGGGGGTTTACGATTTTCAAAAAGATGCTATACTGGGGGTATTATGGCGACGATAACTATTTCAAAAAAGAAAATAGAAAGAGAGG
>CAZBUQ010000128.1:0-2889 GCA_964495135.1 uncultured Gammaproteobacteria bacterium | reverse complement strand
AGCTGGCCATAGGCGTAAAAATAGTAAAACATCTGCGGGATAAGCCGCGCGATGTTTATGGAATTCGCCGAAGACATAAACAGTTTGCCGCGCAGCTCCTGATCAACAAACGCTTGCTTTACCAATTTTTGGCAATCATCAAACGTGCCTTTAACCTCAAGCGCCGTAATGTTCCCGCCCAGCGTGGTCAACATTTTTTCCTGGGTTAGACTTACTCCGCCGGAAGGATATAAAATAATAACGCGAATACCCGGAACATTTAAAAATCCATGCGCCACGGCACTGCCGGTGTCCCCCGAGGTAGCCACTAAGATTGTCAATTCCCGCTCCTTGCCCTCAACAAAGTGGCCCATCAGCCGCGCCATAAACCGCGCGCCAAAATCTTTGAAAGCCAAGGTCGGTCCATGAAAAAGCTCCAGCACATAGGTTTCATCGTCAAGACGCGTAAGTGGCGCGTCAAAATTTATCGCCTCCTCTACAATACGCCGCAGTACATCCTCGGGAACGTCGCCTTCAAGTAAAGTGTGTGCCACTGCGTAGGAAATATCTTGGAGACTGCGGCCTTCAAGTGTGCTAAAAAATTCCGCCGACATTTGCGGCAACACCCGCGGCATAAACAAACCGCCATCCGGGGCTAGTCCTTGCAACACCGCTTCGCGCAGAGATACTTCTAGATTTTTATTGTTGATACTGTAAAGTTTCATAAGCGTAATTTAAGCATATCCAAAAAATACTGCCCGTTACCATCGCGGGGCAATTCCGGATATGGAACAATTAGATCCGCGTACTGCGCATAAACTTGCGCGCGCGCTTCCAAAAGCTTGGGATAACAGCGTGCCAGCGCGTCCTCAATACTCTCCCCGGTTTTTTGCTCAAACATATTTTGCCAAATTAACGCTTTGGGGAAACTCATAAAGCGTTCAAACATTTCTTGCCGCATTTGAGGCGTAGCTTCCAAATAAACCATAAACGAATGCTTCTGAAACGCCGCGCATAAATCCTCACCGACATAGATAAAACTGCCGCCCGGATCTAAAACTGTATTGCCTTTTCCGCCTTGTTCCAACTCGTGCGCAATTTCCCAAAATAATTGCCTTTCCAATTCCAGAATCTGCGTTTGCCGCTCATAAAACCCTGGTTCATACGGCATACCTAGAAAACGCGCCAAACCTTCATCGGAAACATCTTGTAACATTCCTGTTGCATGTACCCGCGCTTGTAAACTCCCATCTGACCAAATGCGTGCCCATCCTATTTTCTCCAGCGCACGCGACCAATAAGATTTTCCCACATTCGACATGCCAATCAGACTCAAATTCAAATTTTGAGCGCGGTGTAATTCTTCAAATTGTGCAGCTGATAATTTCATACTCACCAATCAATTGTCATCCCCGTGAAAACGGGGATCCAATATATAATCGTGGATTCCCGCTTCCGCGGGAATGACACACTATTGGCAGGGTATCACAAAATCCCAGATAAAAAAAGGCGGGATGGGTCTTACGGGACCCACCCCGAGAGATTGTACAGCGGCGCCTCCTAGGCCGCCTTGCGACGAGACTTCCCCACCATCCCGAACTCCACCGCGGTCGCCTGCGCCGCACGCCGCAGATGGCGAGCTACAACCGTTACATAGATCTTCTCGGCCGGAGCGCTGATGAGCTCGATGTTGGCGCCGCCATCACGCACAGCGCGCGAGATCCGCTTCATGTAGCCGCGGCCCTTGCGCATCTTGCGATCGGTGAGCGTAATGCCCGCAAACCCAGTACGACCATGCACCGTGGCCCCGCGGACACGCTTGAGACGCTTGCGCGTCAACATCAAGGCCATGGACAGATCCTCGTTCGCCACGGTGAAGGCAATCGTTGCCCGCCGGCGTCCAGGTCCCTGCACGACGTTTCCCAGCACGATGCCTTCCACCGCCTCGAAGACCCGCGCGGCCCAACCCCTGCGATTCGGCACACCGGCCACCTCCACCAGCGCGCAGTCCTCCTGGGTGGTCAGGGCCACGAAATCGCTCGGCAGCGGTTCGAGTTCGTCGATCGGCGAGGCCGGACCGATCCATGTACCGCCCGTACGCCGCCCAGATATGCTGGGAGCCAGCTCAACGAGCAGCGGCACGAGATGGCTCTCGGCCACGTCGATGCACCGCTCCATAAGCACTCCCTCCGCTGCCAGCTCGCGCGCTTCCGCGTAGGTGAGCCGATCGTATGTCCATGCTCCAGTTACCCACTTCGGATTCACCGGATAGAGCCCCGGCACGTCTTTCCAGTACCGGGCGAGAATCGCCTTGAGCGTAACGGCCAAGGCACTGGCGAGCAGGTCAGACGCACCACGTCCAAGTGTAACGATTTCACCTTCATCCGTCACACCCTTGTAACCGGGAACGACCACGATCTCGCCTTGCGCAAGACGGCGCTGGATAAGCTCCGCACCGCGGATCTGATGCAGCCGGCCACGCAGCCGACCATCCTCATATGCCAACGGCTGGAACTGGTGGGTATTGAGCGCGCGCACCTGTCCGCCTTCCGCCTTGATCGCCAGTGCCAGGGCCTGTGCCGCAATGTCTTCACCAGGCGCTGCGACCGCCTCCTTTTCGGCCTGGCTTGCACCAGAGTGAACCTGCTCGGCAAGCCGAATGAGCTTGTCCGTCGTCTTACCCATGGCCGAGACCACCACTACAACCGCATGATCTTTGGCGTGCTTGACCACCGCAGCCGCGATCTTTCTCATACGCCGCGGAGTAGAGACCGAACGCCCACCACACTTGATAACCAGGGTGGGGCGCGAAGATCCTGTCGAAGAACCGTGCATGTGCATTTCCTCCAACGCCCATCTCACCATGTTTAGATATGATATGTCAATCCCACACATAAAGAAGCACGATAC
>CAZBUQ010000127.1:0-2905 GCA_964495135.1 uncultured Gammaproteobacteria bacterium | reverse complement strand
TAGGGCCTGCCGCAATACACGCAACTGACGCAGACGTTCTCGCAGACACGCCGCCCACGCACGCACTTGTTCTTCTTGACCTCGGTGCAGACGTAGTGGCATTCCTCTCTGGTCGTGTCGCATCCACACGGACAGAACTTGCCGCCGCCCATGGGCTCGAGATCCTCGATCTCCTCCACCTCGGACTCAAACTCGGACGACGCGACCGCGGCGCGAGGATTGCAGTCGTTCTCCCACCTGCAGCAGTACACCTTGTTGCGAGCATCGACGCACAACTCGGCGCAGTACTTGAGGCAAGCAGGGCCGTCTTCTCGTGCCATCATGGGCACGGCATCGTCGGTTGCCGGCACGACCGTGGGCTCCGAACCGATGGAGTCCCCCGAAGGTGGGGCGAACATGAAGAACGCGAACGCTGCGAAGAGAAGACCGAACAAAGGAACGAAACGGGTACGCATGGTGAACCTCCTTGTGGTTGCAGACCCTATAGCTACCATATCTCCCTACCCCATGAATGTCAATACCATTTAATCCACATGCTTATCCACAGAACTCCACACAAAAAACCGAGCGGATTATGCCGCTCGGCCACTGCGCTACTGACGCTAGAAACGCCACTCCAGGTTACCGCTAGTCTTGTAAAACGGTTTCCTTGTTGGAACGATATGCGCCTGCCTACCCTGCACCGCAAGCTCCCGGTACTCAAGCGCATTGATTACCAAAGTCCAGCCGCCAATCCAGGGAATCCTCGCTCCTATTGTCGCGGAGATTTCCCTCATCCAGTTACAAAAAAACAGTTTACTACCCACAAACGGCTGAACCTGTCCGGTCGTGAGCATTAATTCCGCGAGCAGCATGAGTAGCCCTGGTTTTTTTATGACTCCATCACCGACCTCTGTCTTACCACCCATGCTACTTCCTTCTTCCGTAAACGGAGTGGCATGCGGATGTTGCATCCGCCATATCGCATATGCCGGTCCGGCATGCAAACGCAAACGCCATCGGTCCGGATCAAACACGCTGCCGACCTTGGTTTCACGCACGTCACGCGCAAGACCATCCAGGGTTTGAGCAAGCGCGGCGCAACCCGACGCTTCTGCGGTTTTTTCAGCACCTTTGACCTTTGCGCGTCCACCCAGACGCGCAAGTTCATCCGCAAGCGAAGCGCATCCGGGCTGCGGCGGTGCTGCCCGCGCCGTAACCACGAGGGTTACTCCACTGCTTAGCTTACCATGCAGATAAAGCAGATCGTGGGTTTTTAGCCGGGTATCAAGCAAGTCAAGCCATGGAAAACTCCCCTCTCCATATACACCTACACCTCCAAGGATTACTCCCCACGCAAATGCTCGCCCGATTGCGAGCGGAGGGATAGGGATGAGCGTATGCATGCTTCCTTCTGGCACAACAAGCAAATCGCTGTGTGGCGCTTCATCGGCTTCATGTTTTCCTTCCCCACCGCTTTGTGCCTCCTGTTCGTGCCAATCAACGGTAAGATCGAGTTGCGCATTGATGTACCACGAAAGCCAACCTCCGGTTGGTTGTCCCAGTAAATACCCTACATAGTTAAAGGTCCCACTGCCCCCGACTATCATATGCGTCCCTGCCTCATGCGCCTCCGTAGCCATGCCAAGCCGAGAGATTCCACCTGAAAATATGTGGTAATAATTTCCCTCTGGCCTATTTGCCTGCTGCGCATGAACTGCTGATACGGCCACAAACTGGACCGTAAAACCGAGGCATGCCAAAAGCAGAAACCTTCTGTATCTCATCGGTTTTCTCCTTCATGCCGAGGTGGTTTACGTGATCCGCGATAGAACGTCAGTCCGGTGTACAGTCCGCCGTCGTTTGGGTTCCCCCACATACCTGCTGACCATTCCAGATTCCAAATGCCGACCAGTGGTTCAATCGCAACCGTAAGGCCAACAAACCATCCTCCCGTTACGTCTGAACCTTCACCTAAGGAATGGTATGGAATCCCCATAAGGCGTCCCTCACCTCCAACTCCCAAATCAGTGGTGTCATTTATGGGAATCCAAAACCGTGTTCGCACTCCACCTCCTGCCCCAAGAGCAGTAACCGGCGGCAAACTGACGCCAACGGTTCCAAAAAGTCCCACCCGCAAACGCAGGAAAAACACACAAAGATCAAGCGGTAATTCCGCTTCGTATGTGTAGAGAAGAGGAACAGTTCCGGACATCACCAGCATACCCGGGCCATGCGCAAGTGGCGCGTCCTCGCCTCCTAGAATACACCAGCAGCTGGGCGGCCAGGTAAATCCGACCGGAATCCTCCAAGGCGGCCAGGCATATGGTGGTTGGATATACGGCGGCCTGCAGCACGGCGGCCAGAAGTTGCGCTTGAGTCCCCGCTCGCAAGTCAGGCACGTCCACCGCAACCAGAATTCCCAACATTTCACGCAGTCCTCTTCCTTTTCTGATTCTTCTGGTATTGAGGGTCTGGGACTGGGTGGCGCTGGGGGTTTAGGCAGTGGGGAGGGCAACTTAATCGCCACCCTAAGGGATACTGTCACGCGTAAGGCCGCAAAGCGTTCTGCATCGCCGGATGTGGCGGCGCGCATAAGCCGCTGATAGTGCGGGGGATTTCGTTTTGTGGGTATGACCGTCGCGCGAGGAAATACCTTGCTCCACAGCTGACCGACCTTGTCCTTCATGTGGTCATACGCCCAGTTATCAGCAAAGAAAATCCGCAGCAGACCCAGTTGAACATGCAGGATTTGAGCGCTAGCATATTCACCGCTTTGCGCGACCGCCCGATACTCTTCCTTTTGCTCCTCCGTAAGCGCAGCCCAATCTTTTTGGGCCAGCTTGAGAGTTCCATTGCCTTCAGAGCGCGGATTAAAATCCTGCGCATCAGATTGGCCGCGTCCGGTTGCGGTGAACTCGGAATG
>CAZBUQ010000126.1:0-2909 GCA_964495135.1 uncultured Gammaproteobacteria bacterium | reverse complement strand
ACGCATTTTTTAACGACCCCACCCTGCACACCGGTTTTGTGAATAATTTCATCAATACGCGCGCCTGATAAATCTGGCAGAAGAACAAAATCATGTTCGATTAAGCGGCGCTTCACATCATCTGATATACCCGTGAGAAGTGTTACCGGATACAAACCTTTGTCGTCAATCCAAGCCGGCAACGGCCGCTCGCGCGGATGATCCCAAGACAGCATGACCATGTTTTTGCAATGCCCGAATTGGACCGATTGTCCGGAAAACAGCGAATTGGTAACAATCCAACATTCATCCAAATGCGGGCATTTCCCGGCCGCGGCGCCGTCAACCAAATCCAAAAACCGCGCCCAAGTGGCCATAGTGTCTTTAATGGTTACCCTATCGCTGGCGGTATTGCGAAATTTACATTCAATCATCGCCACACGGTTGTCTTTTTGAGCCAACACATCTACCTCATGGGTAACACACACGCCCTGCAACTCTGCGGGCAGTTCGGTTTTATATCCATAAGCCTCAAATACTTTCGCAATGTAATGTTCAAAATTGTAACCCAGGGGCCCAAGTGTAAACAGCGCTTCGCGAAGCGTAAAACGCGCGGCAACCGGCGGGGCTTTTCCATTCAAAGTTTGAAACACCAATTTGTATATTTCCGCAGTGGTCATTCCGTCTTTGGCACGCTTTTCTACTTGGGTTGCAACTTCACTACACAGTTTGCGCGAAGCGCCGGAACGCTCGCACCCCCGTTTTACTTTTTCCAAATCAAGCGCCTCCCGCTCGCCGGTGGATTTAATAATAAAAATCGGCATACATCAATGCATTAATAAATATCATGTAAACCTATATCAATAAGGTCTACCACATCCGGCTCGGCAAAACGAAAAATCACCCGGAAGCCGTCAACCAGATAGAATGACAATGCTCCCCGGTGAATTCCTTGCAATTTATGGGTATGAAGGCGCGGATCGCGTGGATTCTCCGCAAACAATTTTGCTTTTTCAAAAAAATCTTCCTTGACATGCTGGGGCAATTTTTTAAACGAACGCTCAAACCGCGACAACCTCCTTACGATCATACGATTTACAATTTTTTCAAATCAGCAATCATATCATCCATGCTTGTAAATTCCTTGTAGTTGCCGGCGGCGATATCAAAATCCGCCTCAGCCAAAAGTTCGTCAATGGTTTGAGGTTCATTAATCATACGCAGTTGCTCTACATCAATTTCACACACCACCAGTTTCTCGTTTGGTTTCCCGCTCACGCACCGAACTGCGGAAAGCGGGATATTAATGGTTGCTCCTTGTGGGTTCATAGTGCTTTCAGTATACCACGGAGAAAGGAGGTGTCAATGTGTTCCGAGTATTTTGTTTCTTTTTCAACCCCTTAAGTGTTTTCAAAAACTCCTCGCACGGCAGGGTGTTTAGCACATCGCGGGAGGTGGCCCAGCCGCGGCGGGCTTGGGCTACTCCGAAGTCCAGCCATTTGAAGTGCGCAGTGGCGTGCGCGTCAGAGTCAATCACGAGTTTTGTCCCGGCTTCTACTGCCTCACGAATATGCAAGTCCTTTAGATCAAGGCGCTCCGGGGCGGCATTGATTTCTAGCGCCACTCCATACTGTTTTGCCGCCCGGATTATTTTGCTAATGTCCACTGCATACGGCTCGCGCTTGCCAATCTTGCGCCCGGTGGGATGAAATAAAATATTCACTAGCGGATTTTTCATCGCGCGGATGATGCGTTCGGTTTGCTCACGTTCGGACAAATTAAAGTGCGAATGCACGGCCACGCCAACTAGATCCAGTGTTTTAAGCGCGCTGTCCGCCAGATCAAGTTTCCCATCTTTTAAGATATTGCATTCTGTACTCTTCAACACTCGGCATTCTACATTCTTAATTCTTAATTCTTCATTTACGCGGTCTATTTCTTTACCTTGTTGTAACAACCGCTTTTCATCAAGTCCGTCCGTCATCGCCAGTCCTTTAGTATGATCCGTAATCGCAATATACTCCAGCCCGGCTTCTGCCGCAGACCGCGCCATTTCTGCAATGGAATTATTGCCGTCTGTCCAATTACTCTGCATTTGCAAATCCCCGCGCAAAGAACCATAAGGAATTAATTTCGGCAACTTGTTCGTCCGTGCCGCTTCTATTTCACCGGATGCCGTGCGTAATTCCGGTTCCATCCACCTCAATCCAAGCGCCTTATACACTTCCTCCTCCGTCCCCCCCGCAATCATTTTCCAGTTTCCAGTTTCCAGTTTCCGAAACACCCCGTATTCATTAAGCTTCAATCCCTTTTTAATCGCAATCTTCCGCAGCTCCACATTATGCGTTTTGTCACCGGTAAAATACTGCAGCGCCGCGCCGTAAGATTTTTCCGGAACCACCCGAACATCGGCCTGAATACCGGATTTCAAGCGCACCATGGCTTTGGTTGGACCATGTGCAAGTACTCGGGAAACTTCAGGCATGCTCACAAATGTCTCCATCACGCGCTTCGCATTCTTCGCCGTAACCAAAATATCAATATCCCCAATGGTTTCCTGCCGCCGCCGATATGAGCCGGCAGTAGTAACGTGTCCAACACCCGGCACGCGGCGCAGTCGCTCCTCAATTACGCGCACCAGCGCATCAACCGCGCCCAGCAAAAAACGGCCAACGTACTTTTTTGAAAATGCAATGCTCCTCAAAATATTTTCCTCGCTCTTCTTGCCAAAACCTGAAAGTTTAGCAATCTTCCCCGCGCACGCGACGCGTTCCAAATCTTTAAGCGTGCGCACCTTAAGTTTAAGGTATAGCGTTTTGATGTGTTTTGGGCCCAACCCTTGAATACCAATAAATTCGTCTAAGCGAACCGGAATTTTCTTTTTGTATTTTTTAAGCTCGCCAAATGTGCCGGTCTTTAAAATTTCCTCC
>CAZBUQ010000125.1:0-2928 GCA_964495135.1 uncultured Gammaproteobacteria bacterium | reverse complement strand
CATATGCCACTCCACTCCGGTGGTCGGAACATAGCTCCCCAGGGACGACAAAAATTTTTTCCGGCCGGCTTGCAAATTACCCTCTAAAAAATCGGCAACCGCCAAATATAGATCCATCGCGCCGGCATTCCAATTCCTGCGCTTTAGCTCCAAAAAAATATCGCGGGCTTCGGATATTTTATCATCCCTAAGGTAAATAATACCCAACTGAAAACGAAAAATACCCTTGGCGGGAGCAAGCGCTATCGCCTGCTTGAGATAATCTGCCGACTGATTAAAATCCTTGGCTATTTCATACTCCCCTCGCGCGCGGCGAAAGTAATAAAAGGGATTTTGGGGATGGGCCGCGATAAGCGCGTCCGAATTGACGCGCATGGCGCTGATATAATCCGCCAATTGCTCTTCCGGGAGTTCAGTACCGGCGGCTATAGTTTGAAATGCCATACCAACCTCATTTAGAATACTTCTGTTCAATCCAACCCGCTCCGGCGCGCGTTCAAATTGCGCGCGTTTTACATCTAAACCTCGCGGCGTCGTTGGTACGCGTCCCGCGTCACCTTGTACTTGCGTTGCCTGAAAAAATACTGAAAGCGGGCGAAGATTTAAGTACCAAAGCATGCTCAATATAAAAACACACAAAACTGCCGTCCCAACCCATTTAAATTTTAGCGGTATGCTGATATGCGGCAGGATAACCGCTTGTTCTTGAGTAAAAATTAAAAATGCCGCCAACCAAATGCTTACCAAAATATAGCTCATTACCGTGTCAAAATTGAACTGCAGATACAAAAACTGCGCGCCGAAAGCCGCAGTTAAAAATAATCCGGCCTTGTCGCCGTCCCGCGTCAACCGGATTGCGCGGCGCATTATTCTTGTCCAAAATAGGGTAAGCGCCGCAAGCCCAAGGATGCCTCCGGCGGCAAAAAATTCCAGCGCAATATTATGCGTCCGGTCAAAATACAGCGGCTGCCAGGGCGTTCCGGAAGCGGCCCAGGAGTCGTGTTCCAAAAAATTCCACATAATTTCAGCATTGCCCCAGCCAAATCCGAGAAACGGCTTATATTTCGCAACCAGTTGTATCGCGTCAGTCCAGATCGCGCCGCGCACAAATTCTTCGGTAATCGGATTGGCAAGCCGCGCCAAAAAAGCGTCTCCAAACGTAATACCATACCACCAAGCAAACAAACCAAACCCCAAAAATCCGTAAAACCATGGCCGCGCGATCTTAAACACTAAAATTCCCCAAACAATCGCGACAAGACCTAAAGCGGTTGATGAAGACGTAAAAAACAGGACGATCGTTACTGCCGTAAGCACGGCAATATTCCATATCCGCGGACGAAAAATAATAAAATACAAATTAGTAAAAAAGATGAGCATTAAATAATGGGCAAAAAAACCAAGGTTGCCGAGAATGATTTGTATGGAATTACTTATTGAAACTCCGGAATTATTTTGACTTTGCCAAAAATGCACTAAAAAAACGCCGACCGTGCTTGCGGCGCCCAGCGCGACAATCATAATAAACGCGAGTTCCAGCTCCCGCCGCTCACGCACAATCCAACTTAGCATCAGCACATAAATCCCAATATGCAGCAGAAACAGCAGGCCATCTCCGCGCGCTGAACTGCTAAAAATACTGGCGCGCAGGTCCTGGGAAAATGCCGCCGCGGCCAAAAGTAACATCCCCAATCCAAAAAGATACAAGTGGGTGCGCGTAAGAAATGGCTTATACTTTGACTCACGAAACGCGAGCACAACATATAGCAACAGGGCAACAAGCACCAGCCCTTGAAACAGCAGCGCGCGCAACAGCTCAAAAAGACTCAACCCCACAATCAGTGGCCCGGCAATGATATTTATAATTGAGAGGAGCGGGAAGGCGGCCGGAAAAATTAGCAGTGCAAAAAGTACTTTATACAGCGCGGATTTGTCGTGAGCCGCGTTTTTCCAACCGGTTAGCAGTGGAACGGCATACGGTCGCTTTTTCAGCTCGCGCCTAAAAAAATCCGCATAGGTCATAATATTCGCGGCCCCTCTGCCGCGTCCTCAATGTGATATCCCGACTTTTCTATTTCTGCGCGGAGATTATCCGCGCGCGTCCAATCCTTATTCCTCCGCGCCGCTTCTCTTTCCTCAACAAGTTTATAAACGGCGGCCGGGATAGCGGACCGCTTATTTTTAAACTCAATCCCCAGCCCAAGCACATCATCAATCTCCTTAAGCAATTTGAGAATCGCCGCACTTTCGGCTTGTGATACGGGATGCGGGATGCGTGATACGTGCGTGTTCACCCGGCGTACGAAATCAAAAAGTACACCTCGCGCCTTGGAAACATTTAAATCATCATCCATGGCCTCAATAAACGCGGCGCGCGCCCTTTTTACCAGAACCCTTACGCCAGCTCTGCTCAATGTGTTACGTGTTACGTGATACGTGTTATGTGATAACTTCTCCGCCAACTCGTCCACGCGCGCCAGCGCAGTTTTTGCCGCAGTCAAACTCTGAAACGTAAAATTCAACGCCTCCCGATAATGCGTCGCGGTAAGCGCATAACGCACTTGGCGCGCGGTGTATCCTTTTTGCAAAAGATCACGCAGGGTATAAAAATTTCTCGCGGACTTGGCCATTTTTTTACCATCAACCAGCAAGTGCTTGGCATGCAGCCAAAACCGCGCAAATGTTTTTCCGGTCGCGCCCTCTGATTGCGCGATTTCGCACTCATGATGCGGAAATTTATTGTCTTCCCCGCCAGTATGAATATCCAGAGTTTCGCCAAGATATTTCATGGCCATGGCCGAACATTCCAAATGCCAACCCGGATATCCGGCGCCCCAGGGGCTTTTCCACTGCAGGAAATGCTTCGGCTTAAAAATCCAAAGCGCGAAATCATATGGATTACGCTTACCGGAGGCGGTTTCCACTCGC
>CAZBUQ010000124.1:1656-2928 GCA_964495135.1 uncultured Gammaproteobacteria bacterium | reverse complement strand
GGCAACGCGAGCGCCTTTAGTATGGCGTAAAGACCGCTGCGCCCGCTTACGCACGCGTATGCATGCTCTGCCGGTAGCCACTTTTGAAACTCGGCCTCAAGTTTTTGTACGGCCTCTCCCCTGCTCCAATACCATGGCGAAAATATAAGGCGTATAGCCAGCCAAACATCATCCCACTGGGTATTTGGAGCTAAACTGGTAAAAATCGGTTTGGCCATATTATCAACCAATGATTTGTGCAAGGATTTTCGCCGCGTCCCGACCCTCAAACAATACTACCGTATCCGCGTCAAGCAGTTTTTTTAGCTCATCAGTATCGCGGATAATTTGCGCCGCTTCATAACCGCGCTCAATAAGCTGTGAACGCATCGCGTGCAACATCCGGGAGGGCAGCAGAAACGCGTGCGTGGCGGATTTCGCCGCGGCTTGCGCGATTGCCGCGTGATCTTCATCCGCGCGCTCTCCCAGTTCAATGACCTCGCTAAACACTAAAATCTTGCGCGCTCGTTTAAAACGCGCAAGATCAGCCAGAGCAGTAACCACTCCCTCGGTATTGGCATTGTAAGTATCGTCAATCAGCAGTGCGCCATTTGGGCCAACAGCCGGCTGCATAGTGCCGGAAAGTTTCGGGAGATCCTGAAGCATTGCGGGTAGATCATCAAGATGCATACCGCGCTCTATCGCGACCGTAATCGCACCCAATAGATTATTTAAGGCCGCGGTACCAATGGTTGGCACACGAAAATTTACGCCGTGAAGTTTAAATTCCGTACTATCCTCATTAAGCCGCAGGTCCGACACTTTAAAACGCGACGCGTGTCCGCGCAAACCATACCAAGTTGGCATTATCGCGCGCCGTTTAAATTCTGAAACTAACTCGGCGCTGTCCTCATTCGCGAAAATTTTGTTAGATTGCCCAACTGATTCAACTAGCTCAAACTTTGCGTCGGCGATCGCTTGCAATGATCCAAAGAGCTCTAAATGTTGATCTGAAAGGCCGGTAAGGACCGCGTATTGCGGTTGAACTAAATCACAGATTTTCTTTATCTCCCCCCTTTTATACGCGCCCATCTCCACAATAAAAATTTCATGTTCCGGCTTTAACTCACGCAAAATTACTTTTGCCACCCCAGTATCCACATTAATACGGGCCGGCGTTTTTAGCACACTGAATTTTTTACTCAAAATATGCGCGAGAAATTCTTTAGTCGTAGTTTTCCCATAACTTCCGGTGATGCCGATGACAACAAGATTTTTATGCGCGGCGATTTT
>CAZBUQ010000124.1:0-1646 GCA_964495135.1 uncultured Gammaproteobacteria bacterium | reverse complement strand
ACGATAACGGGTTGAAGAAATTCTAGAGTCAACGGGAAAAAAGTTGTCTGATAAATTAGAATGATAGATAATTCGACCAGAAAAACAGGGATAAATAAAACAAGGATTCGGGGAGTAAATTGTGGAACTTTGAGCTGCCGGTACAGCGTATGAATTACTGTTTTTATGACATAAAGAATGAGGTAGGATAAAATTACTAAATCCCACGCAATGGCGAACGAGAAATGCGCGCGTGATCGAAAGATGGCAAACCATCCGAGGACAAAAACGAGGACGATGATCCGGTGTGATGAGAAGACAAGCCGCCAAAAAGATTTCTTTCTAATTTCAAGCCAAAGACGATCCAAACGATAATGTTTGGTTTGAATAAAATAAAGCCAAAACAGCGCGCTGCGCGCGAGCATAATCAAGCCGGCGATGAGGATGAGCGCAAAGATAATCGGCATGCGTATTATGTCAATACTAACATACTTTATAGTATGTTAGTATTGGCCAGAAATTGGTTTATTTCAGCGGTTAGTTTTTCTGGAATGTATTTTGGTAAATTGTGTCGCTCACCTTCAAAAGTAACTAATTTCGCATTGGGAATCAGTCGAGCCATGGTTTGGCCATCTTTATACGGCGTGGCACCATCCCGCGTGCCCCATAGCAAAAGCGTTGACACTTCCAAACTTGGAAGTATGGAAGTAAGATCTTCCCGCACAGCTTTGCGCAGCACCTCTTTCATAATACCGCTTGCCTTTAGGTAATCATTTACGCCGGCCGCACGGTATAGTATTTTCTTTAAAATTTCGCCAGTAAAACTCAACCCAGGCGGTTTGAAAATCATACGCCCAATTTTAGCCAACACATATAGCCCGACACGTTTCAGTGTAATTCGCGGTTTAATTCCCGCCGCCGCGCACAAAATCAGCGCGCTAAGCTCATCAGGATATTTAATTGCATACTTAATTGCAACACGTCCACCGAAAGAATGGCCAAATAGGACAAAATTTTTGAGATCAAGTGAGCCTGCCAATTCATGCGCCCACTCCGTATAATCACTAACTGACCATGCTTTTTGTGGCGTCGGCGTACTGCCCCACCCGGGCAGGTCAGGTACAATCACGCGAAATCCTTTTTCTGCCAACAGCGGCCCCAGTGCTTCATATTGCGATGAATCTACGCTCCACCCATGTAAAACAATAATCGTGGCTTTTCCGCCACGGCCCCACTCGCGATAGTAAGTTTTTCGATTTTGGATTAGTATTTCCGGCATGCTCAAGGGATAGTTTTAAAGCCGCAGAATTTTTGTAAGACCCTAGGAATTCTTATCGAGCCGTCTTTCTGCTGATAGTTTTCCATAATTGCAACCGGCGTGCGGCTTAAAGCAATGGCGGTTGCGTCGTTCATGTGGACATAGTTGGCAGAGGGCGTAGAGCGAAGGGCAGAGGGCTTATATTTGATATTGAGCCGTCGCGCTTGATAATCCGTCATATAATCCGCCGTGTGAGTTTCACGGTATTTATTTTGTCCGGGCAACCAGCACTCAATATCAAATTCCCGAAAATCCGGCGCGCCCATGTCGCCGATACACTTAAATACCACTTGATATGGAATTCCAAGTTCCCGCATTAAATACTCCTGGATGGCAATCATAAAATCCT
>CAZBUQ010000123.1:0-2969 GCA_964495135.1 uncultured Gammaproteobacteria bacterium | reverse complement strand
GCAACCATCTCTTTAACATGTTCGGTCGCGCGCGGATATTTTGAAGCCCGCCGCAGCTTGAGCGCGTCAATGTCCTCAAAAAACTTCTGCTCATAAAAACGCGCGACAGCCAGCGGCCCTTTTCCTTCCCGCCGCATTGCCACCGACATCTTGTCTTCTCCGAAATCCGCGTCAGTAGTCATATGCCCCACATCCGTAATGTTCATTACTTGGCGCACTTTGTACCCGCGATATTCAAGATAACGCCGCAGAACATCCGCAGTGAGAAACGACCGCAGATTGCCAATATGCGCATAGTCATACACGGTCGGGCCGCAATTATACATGGCCACTTGCTTATCCGTACGGGGACGAAAGTTCTCTTTGCGTCGTGTATAGGAATTGTACAATTTAAGCATATCAGGTTTTCGTTTCTTCGTTGGGCAGACCTGCCTGCGCAGGCAGGTCTGCCTGTGAAGGATTTTGCACGGTAGGAACGCCCACCGCGCCTGCCGGAGGCGCAGGCGGAGCGGAGGCCGGCGCCACAGGTGTTAGAGATGATGGCGCTGCGGGTGGCAAGGGCGGCTGACTGCCGCTTTTATCTTCAGCCGGCTTGAGCGCAATATCACGCTTTACAATATCACTTAACCCACCGCGGGTAAGATCTAATGGTTCGCTTTTGTATGCGGTATAGCCGGGCTTATCAATAGTGATATAAAATTGCCCTTTGCCGACTAAAAACGCGTAGCGACCATACGAGTCAGTAACTTGTGTATCCAATAATTTATTAAATTGCGTATCAAAAATCCGCGCGACCGCGTATGAAATCGGGCGTCCGGTACGGGCATCTTTTACCGTGGCCCAGGAGCGCGGGACGCGCCCATGCGCCAGGCGTTTAAACACTCCCAAAAGACCAAACTGCAGACCCAAAAGTCCGACGGTCATCGGCGTGGGCTGAATTATAACTACGCCCATGGCCAATACCGGTCCGGACCACGCCATTGTCTTTTGCAATTTCCGTTTGCGCTGGCGCCAAATCACCGAGCGCGGTGTTTCATCTTGTTCTATAGGATCAAGCGGAATAGTTTTAGCGATGGTGGTATTTTTTTCAGATACCGCGAGCGGGCCGCCGTGGTAAAGATTCGTAAAGTCAACATCGCTTTCCTTGCCTTTAAGCAGGTCCGAGGGAAAATTAAAACCCGCTTTATTAACCTCCAGTTTGTACGCCCCGGGGTCAGCCAAGAAAAGATATCGCCCCTCGCGGTCGGTTACGCGCGTGCGCACCAGGCGTCCGGTCGCGGATTCATAAAGCCGCACCAGCGCTAAATCAACGGGTAATTTGGTAAGCGATGAGTACACTTGTCCCCACTCCTTGCGCCGGCGGCGCGCTAAAAATAAAAACGGCTGGGTAAAAAACGCCTGTAGATATAAAATAAGATTCGCGAAATTAGTCGCCGCTACGACGTTGGCAGCCGCGGTGGCAATAACTATTGGCGAGGCAACTTTAACGCTAATTTCTTCAACGACCGGGTTATTAATGACTCGCGCATCAACTACTTTAAACGCGCGGCTCTCCTGTATCGCAGTTACAGTCTCCGCCACCCGCGCGGCAGTGGCCGCCGGCAAAATACGTTCCGCGACTTCAATAACCGATTGCGCGGTTGTGACTACCGGTGGGGGTGGTGGCGCAAAAATGGCCCGAATTGGCGCCGGCACGCTGATTATGGGCGCTGGCGTTGTGGCAGAAGGCGCCGGCGCTTGCTCGCCAGGCGCCGGTGGAGTAACGGGTGTAGGCGTCTCGCCAGTAGACGGCGGTGTGGGGGGGGAAGTTGGCTCTGGTTGGGGTTGCGGCGCCGGTTCAGGTTCGGGTTCTGGCGGCGGTGGGGGTGGGGCAATTTGCAAAGTATAAACCCCAGTACCCGCGCTTTCAAAAACATTAGTACCGCTGCCATCGTTTAGCAGAATACGCGCGTTTTGCAAACTCATCGTTGCCGTACCGGCTGCGCTAGCCCGAAAACGCGCCCGAAAAACCTCGCCCTGCCCGGTAAACCCGGGGGTTGGCCTTCCTCCTGAAAATCGAATTGTTCCGGCGTCAAACGCGGGCGCTTCCGTCCAGATCGTTATAAACGAGCTTGCGGTATTAATTGTTCGGCCCTCCATCAAACTCGCCGGATAAGTAACCCTGCCTTCTACCGCGTTTATAGCTTGTCCCTGCGTATCTACGCGCAAAATCACATCAAATTCCCGGCCGACCGTTATAGTTTGGCCGGCCGGACTAAAAGCAGTCGTGGCCGCCTGCGCGGATTGCGCAAGCGCAAACGCAAAACAAGCGCTAAACATAAACGCAAAACTGACGCACAATATTAATCTAGACTGTTGTATTAAGTGCGCCATATTATTTTGCGTCTATTTCGCGCGAAATTTCGCGTCGGTTTCGTGATAGTCTACGCCGCCACAAGTACCACCCGACCGTAAGTAGCAGCAGAACGCCGACTGCAGCTGTAAACTTGTAATTCCCGGACCAGCCTCCGCTGACTTCCAGCGTCCACGGCAATACACCAACTTCGACTTTCGTCCCCAGCCCGTCGTTAAGATAGGCCTCGGCTTGCTCCGCGACAGCGAAATTATATATGCCCGGCGCTTTGGCGCGGATGTAGACTGTGGCCAGCACAACGCGTCCAATGGTTCCACCGGGTACACCGCCAATCAGAGTAACTGCGCGCGAATCGGCGTTGTACGCCGGCTCACTCACCCAAATACTCGCTACCGAAGTGTCCCTGCTTAAACTCACAAACTCTATCATGTCCGGCAAGGTAATTTCCGCGCTAAAAAGATTCAGCCGCGCGCCCTCGGTATCCACGCCAATGTTTACCGCGACTTCTTCACCGACGCGGGCCATATTCCCTTGCGGCGCGCCGACCATAAAGGTAGCCGCCCATGCAGGTTGAGAAAATAGAAAATAGAAAATAGAAAATAGAAAAATGATTTTT
>CAZBUQ010000122.1:702-2978 GCA_964495135.1 uncultured Gammaproteobacteria bacterium | reverse complement strand
TAAGTGGAGAGGGATGTTCGGGTAATGGCTTAAATGAAGGGGCTCTGTCCGTAACTGTGGCGGGTTCAAATCCAAATCGACCCAATGCCGGAGTTGATCCGTATCAGTTTGCCCGCGCCGCAGGTATTTTGAAATTTTGCAGAAATCCGGATAGCGCAGGCGCGGCGTTTACATCAACCGCGTGCGTTGACGATAGTGGTTGTAGCGATGGCCAAATTTGCATGCCGCCTAATCCGTGGACCACGACCGAAGTTCAAGCTGTAGCGCAAGGTAAAGTTGGTGTAACTCCGCTGACGGTCTTTTGTGGAGCAGGAAGTGAGGCAGATTGTCCAGCTCCGGGCGCCGGCCCGAACAATGCTATTGGCCGGGGAACCGATACTTGCTGTTACGCGCGTCCGGCGGTGGCCGAGCGTTTGCCGGCCTCTGGCGCGCAGGGCGTTTGTCGCAATGGGCTTTTGCGAGCCAGTTTTGATCAGCGCATGGATCCGCAAAGTTTGCTTCAAAACATTGCGCTGGCGCGCGCTTATCCGGAAGCTGATGGCTGTGCAGCAGGGACGCGTCAACTTCAGTCAGATGGCACGCTCGGTCCGGTTGTTGAACCAGACGATACCAGTATGACTGCTCCGCGTGGAATTTTCGCCCGGGTTTGGAATTGGTTTCGAGGCGCTTTAGGCCGCCTGTTGCCCGGGGTTTCCGCGCAAGCTGATCCGGTGGTTTGGTGCGTGGATCCGGCGCTGCGGCTCTCTCCGGTGCATGGAGTTTTGGAGGTTGCCGGACAGTCGCGCAGTATTGTCACTTTGCAACCCTCACGCCTGCTGGGGGAACCTAACGACGAGGTGCGTTATCGCGTGGCGTTGGTTGGCGATCGCGAGCTTGGGGATGCT
Source organism: uncultured Gammaproteobacteria bacterium (assembly GCA_964495135.1). GTDB lineage: Bacteria > Patescibacteriota > Patescibacteriia > GWA2-47-26 > GWA2-47-26 > CAZBUQ01. Next base: position 2,094 of record CAZBUQ010000122.1, on the reverse strand, counting down.
GTTCAAGAAGGTTTGCGCTCAATATTCGGCGTAAGCTTCTTTGGCGTTGACCAGTCCTGGTGGTTTGAGGTATCTAAAGACATCTGCACGCTTGATCAGGTTGAAGTTACCGGGGGTACCGCGTTTCAATCATCAGGCGAGATCGCGGCCACTGAAGCCTTTGCCTATACGCGGCAGCGCAGTCCGCCCCAGATAATTCAGCCCACGGAAGGTTATAGCTGGGAGTGGTCTTGGGGCGCGGCTGACAGCGAAATAGCCAGCGTAACTTCACGGACCGAGCCAAGATGCGGAGGCGTTCTTTATGGAGAAACTTCAAATTGCGCCGACGGATTAAATTTGAGCGCGGTTATCAAAGCCGAGCAGTCCGTTACTGCCGGAAGTAAAAACGGAACCACGCAGGTAAATGCCAAGGCGACCATTACCGAAGATTTCGCGCGGCCGCAATCAGATCAAGGCGGGGAGTGTATAACCCGTACTGTGGACGGAGTGCCGCAATCAAGGTGCTCCAACCACAACAATGTCAGCTGTACCGCAAATCAAGATTGCGGGGCGCATGTTGGCGCTAGCGTTATTGGTACAGCCGAGTTTACCACTTTTCTTTGCGACAATCCGTGGCCGGCGGCGCGGTCTTTGCAATATCTTTACACAGATAAGGAGGATAGCCCTTTGGGCGGCGGTTCGCCCATGAATTTCCAAACGCAATATTGCCGCGATGGGCAAACGCTTTTGCCGGAATTAGGATATCCCGGAGCAGTACTGATTGCGAGTGAGGATTTGGCGATTGCTTCTTCCCATCCAACGCCAACCCGCCTTAAAGAGTATCTCTCAACCGCGCAAACCTTTACTCCCGAGGAAACCGTGGGCAGTTTGCAAGGCAGCGCTTTAGAGCGCTCCTCATCCGCGAGTGTCGCGAGCGGAGGCGGAAATGCTTCAGCGAGCTTTGATGATGGTAAGGCTAACTTTGATTATCAGTTTACTTTTCCGCAAGACGGGGATTATGAGCTGGAAATTGAAACTTCCAATTTTACGGCTGATTTGAGTAATTTGGGCCGAGTTCTGGATGAAAAAGGTGTGTCGGTGGCTGCTCGCGCCGCTTTGTCGGATGCCGGAGAAGCCGATAAGCTTTCCGGCGCTTGGTACCATCGTTTTGAAGTGAGTCTGAACAGCGGCAGTGGATTTGTGCCGGTGGGCATGCTGGTCAACCGCGCTTCCGGACCGTCCGGAAATCACGCCAAGGGGCGGATTGTTTTGCCGCGCGTGGAAAATGGCGATCACACGGTTAGGGTGCGCTGGATAAACCCGGAACGTTTGCCCGCGGTCGCGAGCGAGGGATTTTCCGAGGGCGAAATTTGGACTTCCAATGTCCGTGTTTATAATCTAACCTTGCGTCGC
>CAZBUQ010000122.1:340-692 GCA_964495135.1 uncultured Gammaproteobacteria bacterium | reverse complement strand
GTATTCGGGTAATGTCCAATCCGGCGCGTCTTCCTCTGCGCGCTTGGTATGATCAGATGGGCTTTGCCGGAAGCCCGTCAGTTTTGCCGCAGGGGGTTGACGGCTATGAAGCCTTGCGTGACGGCAATACGATTTATGTCGGCGCGACTAACGTTATTGTGAATGATGACGCCACGCGCACGGTTTATGGCAATGTTTATTTGATTTCCTACTCGCAGGGCGCGCCGGCGGAAATAAGCAATATTTTTGAGCAGTTAGTTCAAAATCTTGCTTTTAACGTAAATCTTGAGGAAACGCGGATGTGCGAGGACAATTTTTGCAGTAATGATTCTCCGCGGTTGTCCAGTTTGTG
>CAZBUQ010000122.1:0-330 GCA_964495135.1 uncultured Gammaproteobacteria bacterium | reverse complement strand
GGAGCAGCAGTACAGAAAGGTTGCGACGCGGATCTACAGTGCGCGCCGGACGGAAGCGTTGTGTGTAATGCCGACAAGACCAAACTTAAACGCGATCTTTTACGAGTGGGACACCTCGCACTCATGGAAAACGCCCTGGCCGCCTATGAACAGAACGCCGGGCGCTACCCAACCTTGCCAGCCGGATCCTTTATTCGTGGAATGTCAAACTCGCGCTGGCCATCTTGGGCAACGACCTTGGGTAATGATTTAGGCCTACCTTTGCCGCAAGATCCGATTAACATTTTTGCCGCCGGTTGTGAAGGAACCATTGGCGGCATCGGCGCTTTT
>CAZBUQ010000121.1:0-3024 GCA_964495135.1 uncultured Gammaproteobacteria bacterium | reverse complement strand
CGTCATTTTATACTCGCGAGGTGGATAATTCCGTGGCCACGCTGGTTTCGGTGATTGAACCGTTGCTGATGGTCGTTATTGGTATTGGCGTGGGACTGGTGGTTTCCTCCATTATTTTGCCAATGTACCAATTAGCCGGACAGTTTTAGCTGTGCTATAATAGTTAAAACGTGCTTATGTGGATAACTTGGCAAACGCGGAAAAAGCGCGGATTTACCCTTATTGAGCTTTTGGTAGTAATTGCGATTATTGGCATTTTGACCGCGGTCGCGAGTTTATCGCTTTTAGGCGCCCGTCGCCGCGCCCGCGATACCAAGCGTGTTTCCGATATGCAGCAAATTCGTAATGCTTTGGTCGTGTATTCGAATCAGCGCGCAACGTATCCGCCCGCGACCTCAACAACCACTGCCGAGGATATTGAGCTCGGACGCGCTGAAGCACGCTGTCTGGACGATTCAGATGCCGGTTTTAGCGCAAGTTGCGCTGATGCTGATCGGCTGCAGATTATGCAAAGTGTTCCGTTTGAGCAATGGAACGGCAGTGATTACTTGTATAGAAAAACTGCGGCGCAGGAATATGAGATTGATTTTGTCTTGGAGGGCGGAGTTGGGGATTTACCGGGGGGTAATTGTACAGCTACTCAAAGTGCGATCACCTGTGCGCCGTAAAAGGTCATTGTGAGGCATCAGATTTCAGTTTACTGCTAACCGCATTCAAAATAAGGCGGTGAGCCGTCGACTGTGAACTGATGACTCAAACGAAAGGGGGTGAGACAATGAGAAACACAACACATAAAAAGGGGTTTACGTTGATTGAGCTTTTGGTGGTTATCGCCATTATTGGTATTTTGTCAACGCTAGCCGTTGTCTCACTTGGAAACGCGCGAACTCGCGCGCGCGATACAAAGCGATTAGCCGATATGCGAACGCTCCAAAGCGCGTTGGAGATTTACTATACGGATCAAGGTAACTATCCGGCCGTTACCCCCGCTACCCAGACCGAGCAAGATATTCAAAACCAATATCTGTGCAATGTTGACGGTGGCGTATTTCAGGATGGGGCATGCACCGCCATAACTGACCAGTTGATTCGCGTACCGCAAGATCCCGGCGATACCAGTTATGACTACGATTCAGATAGCGCGAATAACTACAACGTACAATTTGAGCTGGAAACCAATGCCGACGGCGATGGGCCGCTTGTGGTAGGTGAAAACTGCCTGACAACCGCCGGAATGATAAATGGTGTATGCGCGGAATTGGCGCCATAGTTTATTGTTGGTGATGAATGATAATAGGCTGTTTCGCCAGTGCGCGAGCAGCCTATTTGTGATACAATGTATAGAATATGATACTATTTGTATTTCTTGCTGGTCTGGCCATTGGAAGTTTTTTAAATGCTTATATTTTTAGGCTGGCGCATAATGCTAATGACCACGAAGCCAGAAACGAAGGCCCACGAAAAGTGTCAGTGTGGCGAGGGCGGTCATATTGTCCAAAGTGCAAAAAAGCGTTGCGCTGGTATGAGCTTATTCCGCTGGTTTCATTCGCGGTGCAATTCGGGCGTTGCCGCGGGTGTAAGCAAAAAATTGACTGGCAATACCCGGCAGTGGAGCTGGCCACCGGTCTTTTATTTGTACTGGGATTACAGATAGTTAATAATCAATTTACGGGTTACGGGTTACGGGTTACGGGTTACGTGACTACAGGGTATCTGCTTTCGGTGCTCGTCATTCTTTTTGTCTACGATCTCCGCTACGGTCTGGTTCCTGATCGTGTGGTTCTGCCGGCGATAGCAGTCGCGTTTCTGTATAGCATAGTCTCCGTTTCGCGCGAATCGGAGAATGGCCTACTACTTACTACTTACTACTTACTACTTTCTGTATTGGCTGGCGCTGCCTTCTTCGCCGCTCAATATTATTTCTCACGTGGCCGCTGGCTAGGCTCCGGCGACATCCGCATTGGGGCGCTGATGGGAGCAATGCTGGGCTGGCCGTATATTATTTTGGGAATTGTGCTTTCCTATTTCATTGGCGGGGCGGTCGGCCTGGCTCTTCTGCTTACTCGGCAAAAAAAATTTGGTCAAACTCTGCCGCTGGGGACATTCCTTACCCTTGGCACGGTAATTGTATTTTTGTATGGTGAACAAATTTGGAATTGGTATTGGCGATAGTACGCGCGGAGCGCGCGGGTTTACCCTTGCCGAGCTCCTGGTTTCCATGAGCATTTTCGCGCTGATCACTACCGCGGTGGTTGCCAATTTTCGCTCTAGCCAATTTTCGGGCGAGTTACGGCTTGGAACCGAGGAGGTCGCGCAAAAATTGCGTTTAATTAGAAATATGGCGCAAACCGGAGTAGCGGTTGAGTTTTGCGGCGCGGACGATGACGACCCGAACGCGCGAAATAGGATATGCGAGACGGGTTCTGGAGTGCGCTGTGACACATGCGCGCCGCGCGTGCCTCGCGGCGGATACGGATTGCGCGTTGAAAACGGAACAATGATCCTGTTTGCCGATAGTTTGGGAGTTCGACCGGATGGTTCAAGTCCGAATTACGCGTATAATGACGGGGAGATGCTGCAAAGCGTGCGTTTAGAATTGCCGGAGCGGGTGGTTGCGGCTGTGGATGAGGATGAGGCACTGACCATAACCTTTGTTCCACCGCACGGCGAGATTTGGATCAACGGCGAGCAGGCACAAGCCAGCGCGACCATTGAAATGAGCCATACGCGCACCGGGCGGACGCGTAATGTAGTTGTGCGGCGCGTAAGCGGACGCATTGAAGTAGAATAATTATATGCAGCCACATAATAAATCCGGGCAGGCCCGTCCATCCCTCCCTTCGCGAAGGGAGGGATCAGCCGGGCAGGGTTTAATCGAAACCATCGTGGCTATCGGTGTGATTACGACCGGCTTATTTTCGGTAATTACCTTGGTGGTTTCGAATTTAACCACCCAGCGGGAAGCCGCAATCCGCTATCAAGCCACAAATCTGGCGCGGGAAGGACTTGAACTGGCGCGAAACC
>CAZBUQ010000120.1:0-3086 GCA_964495135.1 uncultured Gammaproteobacteria bacterium | reverse complement strand
TAATTCACTGGCCGCGATCTCGCCTAAATCCACCCCGGCGGTGCGCCCGGCGCCTTGCAATTCATGAACATTGGGCAGGGACAGCACCACATTTCGCGCGCGCGCCACATCATTAAAACAGGCCAGGAGTCGTTCGCCGGCCTCGGATGGCGAAGCGCCAGACACCAATTTTGGAATGGACAACGAAACCAACCGTCGATCTTTGAGCAGCTCCGGCACTTCCTCTTCTTCAACCATCCGCTGCGCAATGCCATTTAGGATTGATTCCTTGCCAATGCCATACTCACCAATGAGCAAAATACTCTTACGCTCACCTTGTAAAACCCGAAACACTGCTTCAAATTCTTGCTCGCGGTCAACCGTCAGCTCCAAATATCCACGACCGGCGAGCATTGTTAAATCGTCAGAAAAACGGTCTAAAATACGCGTCTGGAGCGCGGTCATGGCGCGGTTCATCGCCCCTTTTGGCCGTCGCGCGGCCGCCCCGCGAAAACTTTGCCAATGCTGACGCAAAGTGTCATTGATCTCAAACCATTGCACGGTATTTTTAAACTGCTGCAACTCCACCCCCAGATCATAAAGAATTTCTTGCAACCGCGCGTCAGCTTTAATTGTTTCCAAAAGCACATGATACGCGCGCACTTCTTCGGCCTTCGCATTTTGCGCCTCCAGGTAGGCGTTGAGCGCGATATTTTTTGCCAACGCTCCAAACCGGGTTTCGCTTTCCACTTTGGGAAATTCGCGCAGATAATTTAGCAGGCGCTCATTCAAACCTTTAGCGTCAATCTCCAAACGAGAAAAAAGCGCGCCCACCGCACCGGAACCTAAAAGACCGCCTAAGAGATGCGCGGGCAAAACCTCGGCATGCTTGGCCGAAAGCCCCAGCCGATACGCGTCTTCAATCCGACGTAACGCATCGGCGCCAAACGCGCGGCTGATTTCCTTGCGATATTTCTTGGGTACGGCCAAAGTTTCCCGCAGCGTGCGCGGCTCGGCTTTCAATTTAATTCTGGACACCCCGGCCACTTTTTCTCTATTTTCATTGCGCCGCAAAAACCGTACCACCAAATACAAATCGGCAAACAAAGTAAACGCAAAAATAATTTTTCCGCGGCCCGCGCTTTGCCAAAACGCTAAACTAAACAGCCGGCTTATTTCCGGAAATGCCTCGGCCACCAATGCGACTACACCGAATAAACCTAAAAGTCCAACAAAAATTTCAAAACCAGTACGCACCACCGTGCGCACCTTTTCTACGCGCAGCGCCACGCGATTTAGCCGCTTTCCAAAAACCAAAACTTGATGATCGTCAACCAAAGCCACGCCAAGACCTTTGCAAGTTGCGCAAAATTTCCCGGTTAACTCTCCAAGCCCACTACAAGTTTCACATTGTAAAAGACTCATAAATAATTCCTAATCTGCATGACAATTATATAAACTACCGCAACAGGAATAAGCAGCCACACTGCCAACCACACTACCAGTACCGCCGCCCATAAAATCAACGCGGTAGTCCGCGCGAAAATCTGGAACAACCGCATGAAAAAGCTAATCAGCCGGCCAACAAAATCATATTGGCCATACATCGGTTTCATGAGATTTTTCAGCCAAATATCAATCGCCAGCGCATCTTGGCAGGAAATAATGCTCCCGCCCATGCCTTGCAATTGCTTTAACAAACCGCGACTATACCACCAAACTGGAAAATAAAAGAAATCCGCAATAGTTTCTAAAAATACACCTTTCAATGTCGCAAAAAATGTGCCCATAGACATTTTCATTGTATCACACTTTAAAGCTTTCCAGCCACTACTGCTGCGCGGATCTTTTTCATCAAATCAAGATAAAACTGCACATTGTGAATCGTGGCCAGGCGCGCCGCTAAGGGCTCCGCGGTTTTAAAAAGATGCCTTAAATACACACGAGTATGGTTTTTACAAGTAAAGCACCCGCAGTAAGGATCGACTGGTCTAAAATCCATGCGATATTTTTCATTGGTGATGCGCATAACATCATAAAACTTCTGGGGTGCGAATTGCGAATTTGATCCGAATTTACGAATTTCCGAATTCGAGATTCGCGAATTCGCACGGGATTCGTAATTCGCACCCTTCCACACATACAAATTCCCGTGCCTTGCATTTCTGGTGGGCAATACACAATCAAACATATCAATTCCGCCACGCACCGCTGCCACAATCTCTTCCGGCTGGCCAAGGCCCATTAAATATCGCGGCTTGTCTTCCGGCAACAGCGACTCCACCCAATCAACTACCTGCCGCTTTTGTCGCGCGTTCTCCCCCACTGCCACTCCGCCGATCGCGTAGCCGTCAAAATCCAGCGCTACAAGATCCCGCGCGGACCTCTCGCGCAAATCTTTATAGACAGATCCTTGAACAATGCCGAACAACAAATTCCTCATTCTTAATTCCTCATTCTTAATTTTCGAACGTTTCGCCCACTCGGTCGTCATCTCCATTGCTTCACTGGCCTGCGCTTTTGAAATACCGGCTGGCGCGCACACATCCAGAACCATCGCGATGTCCACTCCAAAGTCACGCTGAATTTCAAGCACCCGCTCGGGCGTGAACAAATCTTTCCGTCCGCTTAACCGATCAATAAACTCCGCGCCGTCTTTGGTAATCCGCACCTCATAATCCACCCCCTCACTGCTTTCATGTTTTAATGTTTTTATGTTTTTATGTTTGGCCGCCAAACTAAACACCTGATATCCTCCACTATCGGTTAAAATCGGACCACGCCATCCCATAAATTTATGCAGCCCTCCGGCTTTTTTAATTATCGCCATTCCCAGCCGAACAAACAAATGGTACGTATTCGCGAGCACAATATCAGCGCCAAGTTTCTTCACCTCATCAGCGGTGAGCGTCTTGACCGCCCCGCGCGTGGCAATCGGCATAAAAAAAGGCGTGGCCACCTTTCCATGCGCGGTTTTAAGCTCTCCCACCCGGGCGCGGCTTTTCTTTGATTTCTTTTGCAACGTAAATGCGTGCATAGAATGCTATTATAACACAAAAGCCCGTCAGGGCTTTTTGCGTACTTTTTACAGGAAACCTTTATATGAT
>CAZBUQ010000119.1:0-3099 GCA_964495135.1 uncultured Gammaproteobacteria bacterium | reverse complement strand
CATAAATACTACAATCAAAGCAAAGATGCCCCAAACTGTTCCCGGGTGATCGCCAAAAGGCAAGGCCGCCAAATTCATTCCGTAAATTCCGGTGATCAAAGTCATTGGCAGGAAAGCCACGGAGATTATGGCCACGACTTTCAAAACCCGATTCGTATGCAAAGAAATTAGTGATTCATTGGTATTTGATAAACTCGTCACTATGCTTTCGTAATTTTCAACAAAACTCCAAATGCGATCAAGCAAGTCACGCAGGTCATCAAAATAATGCGTCATATCCTTGGATACGAAAGGCGCATTTAAAGCAACTAAATCGCGCACCACAAAACGCTGCGGGCCTAAAATTCGCTTAATATCCAGTACATCACGGCGCACCCGCGCCAAATCCGCCACGACTTCAAAATCATCACCGGTAAAAACCTCCTGATCCAGTTCACTCCAAGCGCTGAAATAGACTTTCCAAATAGGGCGAGCGGGCGTTCGGTATGGTTACAATCGTATTTTCCTCAATAAAAATATCCAGCTCATTGGCCTGCACACGCCGACCGGCCTCTTCGCGGAACGGAAAATGCGCAATGAGAAAAAGGTAATGTTTGTATACGTCGAGTTTCGGGTGATCACTCTCGCCTTTAACATCTTCAAAATCCAAACTATGAAAACGGAAATTTCCGCGAAGATAGTTGATTGCTTCTTCGTCGGCCCGAGAAAACGTAATCCAGCGATACTTTTGATGTTGAATAATACTTGGGGGCATAATGGTTTTGTGAGTATACCACAAGTACGCTATCTACCCAAACGCACTACCGTACGCGCGAAACGTTTCACGTCAAATTTACGCAGCTCATGGCTAATTTCCTTAGCCAGCTCGGCATGGACTTCGCGAGCAAATTTAAGCGCGTGATGAAACTCGCGATGCCAACGCGCGAATTTTCGGCGTTCGGCCGCATAAAAGGACACCTCCGCCGCACAGCGAATATTGTCAAGAAAATCCGCGCACTTTATCAGGCGCACCTCAAGCGGCGCGCGTCTTAAAATATCCAACTTTTCAATTTTGTGCCGCTCTTTTTCCGCTTCAGTTTCCCGCTCAACTACCTTGCGGGTCAACGCTCGAACAAATATAGCTACCCGCCGACCAAAGCGTTTCTGTATGGTGGCCAAGCGCACGCCGCAATCCTCCACCACATCATGCAGCAGCGCCGCGACCACCATGTCCGCGTCCCAAGTCCCAACCAACTCCACCAAAATCAGCGCTACCCGCACCGGATGGATTATATAGGCCGAGCCTTCATCTCGGCGCTGGCCCTTATGGGCAAGCTGCGCAAAACGCAGGGCGGCCAGGATTTTTTTGCTGTCGTCAGGTCCAAAATTCCGGGTAATCGAATCGCGCAGCTCTTTTTTTTGATAGCGCGCGTCATGAAATCGACTGGACTTCATACTGCAAAATTATTCGACAACTCGACCACCAAGAGTACGCAGGACATCGTCAACCGCGGGCGCCGTTGATCCGGCGGCTTTACTTAACACCGCTTCAACCTTAACCGGCGCGGTCATAAGACTTTGCAGGACATTTTCTAAAACGGCTCGGCATTTTGGTTCATTCAGCTTATCGCAATGAAAAGGATACTGCACGCCGATTTGCACCATATTTCCGTTTACCGCGATCGGCGCTCCGGTCATAAGCAAAAACGAAAGCGAATGATTTTCACTCTGCACTGCTTTAAGCAGATCCGGCCATTTTTCTTGAACATCCGCGAGTGAAACCATTTTCATAATTTCCACCAGTGGCACCTCTGCCATAGCATTCTGTGGCAAAAGTGTCGCGGAGGCCGAGCGGGCATGGTTTCCGCCGGAGGTGGAAGAGCGAGGCCGAGCGTCAAGCTCCGTCCGGCTCGCTGGGCCGGACGAGTGCGGCTTTTGACCGGAATGCGAAGGCGGAGGTGCCGCGCTCTCCTCTCCCCCACAAATCTCCACAAGCGCCACCTCGAGCGGCAAAGTTGGGATTCGCGCCACTTTAAGATTAAGCCAGGATTTTCCAAATACATCCACGATTGCCAATAGCTTTTTTAGCGGGACAGTTTGCGCAAGTGTGCTTATCCGTTTTTGATCAGCGCTGGAGAAATTGGCAAGCGCATGTGCCTGCCCCACGGCTTGCAAAAATAAAACCATCCGTACCAGCTCTAAAAACTCGAGCAAAAATTGCTCAAGCTCAATACTCTCCTCGCGTACTTTACTTATATGCAGAAACCCCTCCCGGACTTGATTTGCCGAGATAAATTCGAAAAAAACCAATGCGTCATCAACAAAGCTACGCGGCAAAACCAACGAAGCGATTTCGGTATTAATTTTCTTTTCGCCCAAAGATAAAATTTGCTCCAACAATCCCTCCGCGTCACGCACGCATCCCTCTGATAGCCGTGCGATATTGGCAAGCACGCTTTCTTCAACCTTAAATTTTTCTGCCTCCGCAATGCTCTTAAGTAAGCCGGTAAGGTCTCCCGCATCCACGCGATGGAAATCGAAACGCTGACAGCGCGATAAAATAGTGTCCGGAACTTTATGTATCTCGGTTGTCGCCAAGATAAAAACGACATGTGCCGGCGGCTCCTCCATAATCTTCAAAAGCGCGTTCCACGCGGAATTCGTCAGCATATGCGCCTCATCAATGATAAAAACCTTGTAGTGTGCCTGGGCGGGCGCGAATTTAGCCGTCTCAATGATTACCTCCCGCACATTTTCAACACCAGTGTGTGATGCGGCGTCAATTTCAAGAATATCAAGTGAACGCCCCGCGGTAATCAGCTTACAAATATCACAGGCATTGCAGGGTTCGCTATCGTCCGCTTTTCGCCTTACACAATTAATTGCCTTTGCAAAAATCCGCGCGGTGGAGGTCTTACCCGTACCGCGAGTACCGGAAAAAAGATAAGCATGGGCAATTTTTCCGGTCGCTACCTCGCGCGCAAGCGTATTTTTTACATGGGCTTGCCCGGTAATCGCGGAAAAAAGTTGGGGACGATATTTTCGATAAAGCGCTAAAGCCATAAATACTACTACAAATTACAAATCAATTTACCAATATACAAATTTGTATATTTGTAC
>CAZBUQ010000118.1:0-3102 GCA_964495135.1 uncultured Gammaproteobacteria bacterium | reverse complement strand
GAGAGATTTGACAAATATGAATTGTCTCCGTCGGCAGGATACGATCCTGCCGACGTTGTAACGGACGACACGGGGACGTGCGGTTTCAGCTGCAATTATGAAAAGGCGTGCGGCGCGCCAATATCAAGTGCGCCGACATGCGGTAACGGATGCTCGTACGATTCCGGGTCAAATTCATGCAAGCAGCCTTCGTGCAACGTGGAACCGGACTGCTCGCCATGCGGTTACGACGATACTGCAAAGTCGTGCATAGTGCCCACTTGCGGCGCGCCGATACCCACGACGCCTGTTTGCGACAACGGTTGTGCGTACGACAAACCTTCGAACACGTGCAAATCGCCTTCGTATACGCAGAGCTGCACAGCAGGCACGAAGAAGAAAACAATAACGTTCACGTTCCTCGCCGACGCGTATGAAAAATACTCTTCAGAAGACCCGTCGGGGATCGTTCCATCGACAAGCCCGCACAACGTGCCTGTTGTTGCTAAGTTATTGCCTTATGACACGCTTAAATTCAATTTCATGACGCATAGCTGCACGGCGATAAAGAGCGGCGCGGTTACGACGGAGTTGACGGATAACGTCGCGGCTTGTCCAATACCCGCCAGCATTACCACAATAGTCCCGTAAACCTATTTAAACGCCCCAAAAGAAATACACTATAAGGTAAAAATGAAACGAAAGGGTATCTCTTTACCGATTGACATGCTCGTAATTCTGGCGATAGCTGTCATCATTCTTATTGCTATTGTCGCCGTTTTCATGGGCGTGTGGAGCCCGTTTGCGACGAACCAACAGGACAGGGCGAATTTCAACAAGGCGTGTTCTGTGTGGACTAATACCGGTTGTGGTGCGGATCCGAAGGATGTCCCTAATTTATGTGATAAAGCAGTTAATGTAGTGATAACTAGCAGCGATGTCGCAACTTGTAAAAGCAGTGCGGCTGATGATGCGACTAAGAGCTTGAAAAACAAAGTGCGTCAGGGTTGCGGGTGCCCTGCTATTTAACTTACTGAGAGAAAATAAATTGTAATAAGGCAGAAAAGATTATGACAAAGAGAAAAGGCATTTCGCTTCCAATCGACATGTTGGTTGTTTTAGCGATCGCTGTGATCATTTTAATCGCGATCGTTGCCGTTTTCATGGGAGTCTGGAGTCCGTTCTCGACGAACCAGCAGTCGCGCGCCAATTTTAACAAAGCTTGCCAAATTTTGGTCAATACGGGCTGCGCAGGAGACCCGTTACCGGATTTATGCACAGCTGCGAAGGGCATTGTTTTAGCGTCTGACGATGCGACGCCATGCGGCGATGCTACTGAAAAATTGACAGTTAAAATCGGGTGTGGCTGCCCGGGCGTTTCCGGGACAACGACAACGGCTCCGCTAGCTGCGGGTGGCAGCTCTCCGGCCATACCTGGCCCCGGATCTGTGGGCGACACCGGACCAGCGCATTAACGGATTTTAAATATTTAGGATGTTAAGATCAACAAGAGGAAATTAAAAATGAAAAAACCTATCGTTAAAACCAATTTATTTTTAGTGAGTTCGATTTTTGTAATGTTTTTATTGTCCGTGCTTGCTTATGCGGTTGAAACTTCGAGCAAGCTGGTTGCAGATGTAACTTTTACTGCTGATGAAACTTCGCAGCAAAAACAGGCTGCAGATTCGTTCAATAATATGCAAAGGTACAAACCCGACCAACAAGTCATGCTAAAAATCAAAGGATCTGTTATCGGCCAAGGCAGCATATGGTATATGGGCGCCGGTTTGGTCAAGGCGGGCGATAATAACTTCGTTTACAAATACTGGATAAAATCCGATGGCACTGCGGTTGATGTATCTGTGGCTACCCCTGAAATTTTGGCTAAATGTCCGGGAGAGGGGAAGGATTGCACGATGGCTGTAAAACTACCCGGTTCAGCGTCACAATACGCGGGGATGGAAGTGGTACCATTTTTAAGCGGATTCCTTGATGGAAGGCAAACATCGAATGCACAATTTGGAAGCTATTATGTGATACGCGTCCAAGGCGCCTCTGTTGATCTTGGGGCGCTCGGAATAACCGTTCCGAATGAAAAGCCTGCGGTTACTGTTACGGTGGACAGAACTACCATGTACCGGGATGAGAAAGTTAAAGTCACAGTCGATGCAAAAGCATCCGATGGCGACCTCAAATCCATCAGTGTTGATGTGCCGCTCCAGGGAAGTTCAAAGTACCGCTACGATTGCAGCAATAAGCAGAGAAGTTCTTGCAAAAATGATTTCCTTATCCCGTTAAAATCGGTCGGCGACATCCAAATACAGGTAAAGGCCATAGACTTGAGGGATACGGAGTCTGATTTGCAAACCGTTACAGTCAATGTACAAGACCGTGTCAGTGTATCGGAAGGATTTAATACTTTTGTGATCGGCGGAAACAGCGCTGACGGCGCGTTGTTCAGGTCCTGGCTTAAGGGTGAACAGGACAGGAAACTTTTCGGGACATCGGAAGTTGATTTGTGGCAGATTCCCGGGGCGGCTTCATGCGATTGGGACCAGAGCACTTTCTCCGTCCTTAGTTCCAATTTCGTCTGGAAAAAAGTAGATTTATCATATGTGCTTAATGCAGACGATAAGGCGTTGGCCGTATATTGCATAAAGAACAAATATGTTTACTCCAGTTCAAACGAGGATTAGGCGCAGATAGAATTTTCAAGTGAAATAAATTTTATATAAGAAATTCCATTATATTTTTATAAGTTTTCGATTTCATTGCGTTTTTTTCGTCGTATTTTTCCGTGTTCGAAGCTTTTATCCCGTCGCCGCAAACCACAAACGGCACAGGCTCGATGGAATGTTCGTACCCTTTTGACACCGAGTTTGAATAGTGGTCGCTAGTAACAGCGACGATGACACTGTTCAGGTCTATGTTGTCCAGTATTTTCCTGACGACCATTTTATCGAAACGCTCTATGAACGATGTTTTTTCGCTTCGTTTTTTGTCGTGCGATAGCGTATCGAAAGCATTGACGTGCAATAGGTCGTAATCGTCTTTGTTAAGCGCTTCGAGGGCTGCGTCGGTTTTTCTGTTTAAATCCGTGTCTTCCAAGCTTCTTGCGCCCGG
>CAZBUQ010000117.1:2534-3121 GCA_964495135.1 uncultured Gammaproteobacteria bacterium | reverse complement strand
TGAAAGCGCGGCAGAATAAACTGGATTTGCAGTGGGGAGAAGGCGGCGCAACTCTAAAAGAACCAGTGCGCTTGGTTTTAGAGCGCGGCACCGGAGATGTGGTTGATCTTGGTTTTGCCCCGGCGTGTCCGGATTGCGGAGGCGTGCTGGCATTTCAGGAAGGGTGTGCCAAATGCGGAGCGTGCGGGTTTTCAAGATGCGGGTAATCCACGAACGGCAATCAATTTTGAAACGAATATTTACGAATATGGAAAACAACGGCACTAAAGAAATATTGGAGGCAATCTCTACTCTTTCGCAGCATGTTGACGATACAGCAGAGGATACAAAGAAAGAGTTGCGTGGTGAAATAGGAAAATTGCGCAGTGAGCTTATTGACCATGTCAGTCGGACCGTAGCTAATGCAACATTTACCACCCACGATCCCCGAATTTCAAAAGTGGTACTAAAGCTTCGTGATAAAAATATTTTCAATGTGCAAGACGTCCAAGATATTCTGGCACAACCTATTGCTATCGAATAATTTGGTTATTGCAGCACTGCAGTGGAGTTACGGGGCGAAAGCCCCGATTGTGATACTATAAGAG
>CAZBUQ010000117.1:0-2524 GCA_964495135.1 uncultured Gammaproteobacteria bacterium | reverse complement strand
GGATTGGTGATAATTTACTGGGGGTATGGCAAGGGAAAGACGAGCTCGGCCATGGGCGTGGCCTTGCGTGCGCTAGGACAAGGACTGCGCGTGCTTATAGTGCAGTTTATGAAAGGCGGCGCAAAGGAGGGGTGGAAGACTGGCGAGCAGGTTATGTTTGAGAAATTAAAAGCACAAGGCATGCCTGTTGAATTTGTGGTTGCGGGAAAAGGATGGGTAAATATTATGGGTGATGCAAAGCCGTTTGAAGATCATGAGCAAGCCGCCAAAGATGGATTGGCATATAGCAAAGCGCAAATAGCTAGTGGCAAATGGGATGTGGGGGTGTTAGATGAAATTTTATCGGCAGTGGATAGTGCATTGCTTTGCGTGGAGGACATTAAGGAGCTCATTGCCGATAAGCCAGCGGAAGCGCATCGTTTAATGACCGGCCACAAAGAATATCCTGAACTTGCCGAGCTGGCGGATCTCGTGACAAATATGAAAAAAATAAAACATCCGTATGACCAAGGTCTTAAAGCACAAAAAGGAGTCGATTTTTAAAAAGCGCATCTTTAAAATAGTTTCCAAGATTCCGCGCGGAACAGTGCTCACCTACAGTCAGGTGGCAAAATTAGCTGGCCGGCCGCGGGCGTATCGGGCAGTGGGCAATATCCTTAATAAAAATCCGCATCCCATTGAAATTCCCTGCCACCGCGTGGTAAAATCAGATGGCCGCATTGGTGGTTATGTGCATGGAGTAGCACAGAAGCGTAAACTCTTATGTAAAGAAGGAGTGCAATTATGAATGAGCTTCGTAAAACCTTATTGGCCGCAATTATTATCAGTTTGCTTGTCGGCGCCGCGGCCGGCGCAACCGGCGGAGTGCTGGCTACGCAATTTGCCTATGGCGATTTAGGGCAAACGCTTTTAAGCGCTTTGCCGCAAAGTATAAGACAAGTAGTTCGCCCGCAAGAGGAAAAACCAGAGGAACAAAACGGAGGCCCCTTGGCTCCGCCGGCGCGTCCGCCGGCGACTGATGAAGAAGCGGCGACTACCGAGGTCGTGCGCCGCGTTGCCCCGGCAGTGGTTTCTATTTTAATTACTAAAGAAGTAACGCCGCTCTCGACCGGACCGCTTTTTCCTGAAGAAATTTTGCGCGAGTTTGGTTTTCCATTTGAAATTGAAGTGCCACGCGGCGAAAGCGGTCAGCCAAAAAACAAGAAGTCGGCGGCGGAACCGGTTTTATTGTGACTTCAGATGGTTTAGTTGCGACTAACAAACACGTAGTGTTTGATGATGCTGCAGAATATACCGTGGTAACTTCAGATGGAAAAAAGTATCCAGCAGAAGTTTTAGCGCGTGATCCTTTTCAGGACGTAGCTTTGATTAAAATTGAAGGTCAAGATTTTCCAACCGTAAAGTTTGGCAATTCCGACACGCTGCGTTTAGGGGAAACAGTTATTGCCATTGGCAACGCGCTCTCGGAGTTCTCCAACTCGGTAACTAAAGGGATTGTTTCCGGAATAAATCGGCGAGTAGTGGCTGGTGGCAGCGGCATTGGCACAGAAGTTTTGGAAGAGGCGATTCAGACTGACGCGGCAATTAATCCGGGAAACTCCGGCGGGCCACTCGTTAATTTGCGCGGTGAAGTGGTCGGCATTAACACTGCGGTCTCCAGCCAAGGGCAATTGATTGGTTTTGCCATTCCAATAAACGTGGCCAAACCGATTATTGAAAGCGTAAAAACCACTGGGCGCATTGTTCGGCCGTGGCTGGGTGTGCGCTATGTAATTATTACGCCGGAGCTGAAAGCGGAAAACAGTTTGCCGGTGGATTACGGAGCGCTTATTGGACGAGGGAACCGGCCGACAGATTTGGCAGTAATTCCAGGTTCGCCCGCGGATAAAGTCGGACTCCAAGAAAACGACATTATTTTGGAGATGGATGGCGTTAAAATTACCCAAGAGGTGTCTTTAGCTCGACAGATTCAAAAACACAAAGTCGGGGATGTGGTAAAATTAAAGGTGTTAAGTCGTGGGGAGGAAAAAGAGCTACGGGTGGAGTTGGAAGAGTTGAAACAATAAATTAAGTGAATCAAGTAAATCAGGCAAGTCAAGTACTTGATTTACTTGTCTTGCTTGCCTCGCTTGATTTACTCAAAGCAAAGTATGAAACGCACCAAGATAGTTTGTACCATTGGTCCAGCCTCGGAAAAGTCCGCTATGCTTCAAAAAATGATCCGCGCGGGAATGAATGTTTGTCGGCTGAATATGTCGCACAACACTTACGAGTGGCATGGTAGCGCGATTCGCAAAATTCGGGCGGCGGCAAAGAAAGTCGGCGAGCCAGTCGCGGTCCTTATGGATTTACAAGGACCAAAGGCAAGACTTGGGGAAATTCGAAATTCGAAATTCGAAATTCGAAAAGGTGAGTTGGTTGTGTTTACGACCGGACGCGCCACCGGCAAGAAAATTCCGGTGGGGGTAAAAGATTTTCATAAATATACCCAAAAGGGAGCGCCCCCACTGATTGCGGATGGGAC
>CAZBUQ010000116.1:2039-3167 GCA_964495135.1 uncultured Gammaproteobacteria bacterium | reverse complement strand
TACACCTTCGCAAACACTCTTTCCCTACACGACGCTCTTCCGATCTCCGGTATTGCCGGAGGAAGATCCGGGCGGGTCATCCGACCCGCCTGCCCCATCGGATGATGGAGCAGAACCAGAACCAACTCCAGAAATTGCAGCGGGTAGTGTGGTTATAAACGAATTTGTGCCAAATCCAGCGGACGGAGTTGAATGGATTGAATTGTATAACAAGACCAACATCAGTATTGATTTGAATGGCTGGAAAATTTATGATGGCACCGGCAATTCAATAAAATCGCTTTCCGGGGCAATTGCGGCAAGCGGTTTTTTGGTGTTTGAGCTTTCCAGCGCGCGACTTAACAATAATGGAGATATTATAGAGCTGCGCGCGCCGGATGGCGCGACCATTGACAGAGTTACCTATGGCAACTTCGACGATGGCAACATCTCCGACAACGCGCCCGTTACTTTAACGGCAGGACAATCGCTGGCGCGAAAAACCAATGGCGGAGACACGGGGAATGACGCGGTTGATTTCGCGCTTTCCGACAGTCCGACTAAGGGTGAACCGAATGTGATTACCGTGGTTGAAATTATTACGCAAAGCGGCACTAATGTAGTTGGCAAGCCAACGACTGTGGCGGCGCCAAAAATCGTGATTAATGAATTTGTAGCTGATCCGGAAGACGGCGAAGAATGGGTAGAGCTTTTTAATGCGGGAGAAGTGGCGGCTGATTTGGAAGATTGGTGGATTGAAGAAGGCGCGGAGCGTAAAACCAGACTTCAAGGCACCCTTATCCCCGGACAGTTTAAAGTGGTGGAAAAAATCGCGGGCAATCTTAACAATAAAGGCGATATTATTCGCCTTAAAAATGCTAAAGGCGAGGTTATGGATAAAGCAACTTATGGTAATTGGGAAGATGGAACGCCATCAGATAACGCCCCGGCTGCACCGGATCCATATTCGGTGGCGCGTCTAAAAGACGGAGTTGATACTGGTGTGGATAAAGATGATTTTGCGGTTACAGCAAAGGTTACAAAAGGCAAAGCCAATATCATTGAAACGGTTTCAAAGGTTGACGAGGTTGCAAAAGTGACAAAGGTGGCAACAGTTGCTCCAAAGGATCCAGTGGAAATAGCCGCGCC
>CAZBUQ010000116.1:0-2029 GCA_964495135.1 uncultured Gammaproteobacteria bacterium | reverse complement strand
ATGTCACCGGTAAACTTTTCATTTCCGAATTCATTCCTAATCCGGAAGGGTCTGACGAGGCAGAGTGGATTGAAATTTTTTGGGCCGGAGCCGAAGAGTTGGATCTAACCGGTTTTATTATGGATGACATGGAGGGCGGAAGCCGTCCTTACAAAATTTCCGGATTGGTTGCCGCGCCTAATTCTTATCTGATTTTGGCAAAAGAAAAAACTCGGTTAACGCTTAATAATACTTACGACGCGGTGCGTTTGTTTAATGTAGACGGCGCGCTTATAGACGAAACTGAATATGACGGAACAATTGAAGGGCGTTCATACGCGCGGCGCGAGGATGGCAAGTGGTTTTGGACTCTGCCTACTCCCGGGGCGGCAAATATTTTTGGTGCGGGGGCGGCAGAAGAGGCGGAGGATGTTGAAGAGGAGACAAGGGTTGCAAGGGTTTCAAAGGTTACAAGGGAAGTTGAATTAACAGAGGTACGTAGTCTGGAACTTGGCAGTCGGGTGCGGGTGCGCGGGACGGTCGCGGTTTTGCCCGGTATTTTAGGATCCCAGTTTTTCTATATCGCGGGTTCCGGAATACAAGTTTACATGTTTAAAAAAGATTTTCCTGACTTGGAAGTGGGTGACCAAGTACGCGTGGAAGGCGAACTTACCCAAGCCGGAGGCGAGACGCGGGTAAAAACTTCAGCGCGGTCCGATTTAGTTGTGGCAGGCAAGGGCGCGCCGTCAGTACCGCATGAAATTACCGCGGATATGATTGGCGAAGATGCCGAAGGATGGCTGGTAAAACTTAAAGGCATAATCATTGACGCCGCGCGCAGCGGTTTAATTCTTGATGATAATACAGGCGAGGCCTTAATTGTTATTAAAAGTCCAACGGGTATTGATACGGCAGCGCTTCTACCAGGAACCGAGGTAGAAGTTATAGGAATTGTCGGACAAAGCTCAAGCGGTTATCGAGTTATGCCGCGCTTTGAAGAAGATATTGAAATTTTGGGGCGTGTTGATTTAGTCGCCGGCGCGTCGGAGATAACTAATGGCGAAAGTGATAAGAAACCTTATGCCAAAGCGACCGGATATTCTCTTGGCGGCGCCGCGGTTGCCGCGGCTGGTATACGGCGGCGTAAACTTTTCCTCTCCGGCGCCCGCGCGGTATTTTTCTTGGTTAGCAAAGGGGGAAAGGGCAGAATGGGATAGTTTGAGCCGATACTTGCCAAGTTTTCTTGGTTATGATAAGATGGATTTATCGCTTAAATTATATAAAAAATGGACAAGATGGGATCACATATCACCTGTCACATATCACCTAGTACGAGGATTGATCACCCCTGCTTAATCTCTCCGGTTAAAGAGAGGAGAAATTCTTGTGGTATTCTAGTCCTGGCGCGTCCATCTCAATTTTATGTCACTGATTTCAATTCTAGTGGCGCTGGCGGCGTTAGCCATCGGGGCCTTCGTTGGTTGGCAGCTGCGCAAATCGCGCGCCGCGTCCCTCGCGCATAGCGCCGAGGCCAAAGCCGACAAAATTCTCAAGGAGGTAAAAAATAAAGAACAGGAAATGCTTCTCCAGGCCAAGGAGAAAAGTCTTGCTTTAATTGATAAAGCTAAAGCCGAGGAAGAAGAATTGCGTAAAGAGCTTAAGGTAGAGAAACAGCGTTTGCAAGACCGGGAGACGACGTTTGACAAAAAACTTTTGGATTTAGAAGACCGGCAGGAAAAAATACAAGAAAAAATTAAGCAGGTTGATGAAGTTAAAGTACAAATTGAGGGGCTTAAACAGCAAGCCGTGGAAAAATTACAAACGGTGGCTCAACTTACGCGTGAGCAAGCCGTTCAGGAACTTTTAAATCGGGTAGAAGATGATGAAGAAGAACGCGTTACGGCTCTGCGGCGTAAATTAGAACAAACTCACCAAGATGAACTGGAAACTCGCGCGAAACAGATGGTGTCTACGGTGGTGCAGCGGATTGCCACCTCGCACGCGGCCGATATTACCACCAGTATTGTGGCGCTGCCTTCCGATGAAATGA
>CAZBUQ010000115.1:0-3174 GCA_964495135.1 uncultured Gammaproteobacteria bacterium | reverse complement strand
CCGATGATTATTGTGCCGATTCCGAAAAGCCTACAAGAAGACAACGCGCGATATTTTGAAAAAAAACGCGCCGCGATCGTACTGGATCAACGAGAACTCACCAGTGCGGCTTTGGCGGGGATTGTGGAGAAACTTATGGGCGAACTTGGCACTATACAAGAAATGTCCGAACGCGCGCGAGAAATTATGCGGCCTGACGCGGCGAAAAGCGTGGCAGGCGAGATTAAGGGACTTGCCAAAAATTAAGATACCCGCTATATTATATTCACTTTCTAGCATGGCATGAAAATGGGTCCGTAGCTCAGTTGGTCCCGCACCTTTGGGTCCGTAGCTCAGTTGGTAGAGCAGATCCCTTTTAAGGATAAGGTCCTGGGTTCGATCCCCAGCGGACCCAAAGGTGCGGGATAGATGCCGCAGATCCCTGACACTTGCCCGCCGAGCATGCCGGTGCCATATAACCGAATGGCATCCGCGTCGGTGGGAGAGGCGGGAGGATAAGGTCCTGGGTTCGATCCCCAGCGGACCCACCATTAACCATCACCACATGCTGTGAAGGGTCCGTAGCTCAATCGGTAGAGCAGGGGCCTCTTAAGCCCAAGGTTCTGGGTTCGATCCCCAGCGGACCCATAGTGGATCCATCTGATGCGTGTATTTAAATGAAAGGAGGTGGGGCTATGGCAATATGTACCTCATGCGGAACAGAGTTTGAAGGCGAAACTGAATTGTGTCCTGATTGCGAGGGCACGGAAGATGAAACGGAAGAAGAATCCGCGGACAAAGAATAATTTGTTTTTGATATTTAACACAGCTTCGCGCAAGCGAGGCTGTGTTTGTTTTTAAATCGAGAGTTGACAAATTTTGTACACGCACGTACTCTATATTTACATCCGTAAAAGGATGATGCAAAAAATGAAAGGAGGTGGTATAAATGGCAAAGTGCGTATCATGCGGCGTAGCTGACGTTGCCAACGAAGGAGAAAAGTGCGCAAACTGCGCAGGGCAAACCGGTGCTGGAGAACAACCTCAAGCTCCGCAACCTCAAGCTCCGCAAGGAGATCAGCCGCAGCAGTCATAACTGCAATTGCCAGAGGGCATATGTCCTCTTTCGACGAATAACCCCGCACACGAATTTATGCGCGGGGTTATTCTTTTTGCGCGGTAAATTGTATGCTATACTATAGTACATGCTACCTTTGCCATTTGAGATTTCAACGCCATTGATAATAGCCGTACTCCTGGCCGGTTTTTTTGTTCTAGGAAAGGCCGCAGATATTATTGTGGTATCCTTAACCAATCTTGGAAAGATTTTTAAAATTAGCGCTTTTACCTTGAGTTTCGTGCTTCTGGGACTGACCACTTCTTTGCCGGAAATGATTATTGGAGTGTACGCGGTAGCCGACAATGTTCCCCGGCTGTCGTTTGGAAATCTTTTAGGCGGCAATATTGTGCTTTTGACGCTAGTTATCGGGCTAAATGGTTTGATACTCGGAAAAATTACAATTGCGGGAAATTTCGCGCGGTATTCAATGTGTAAAATATTGCCGCATGTGCCCGGGTGCAATAATTTGGGAATTCATGATCTCGGTGTGATCGGCGCGCTCTTACTTTCACCCGCCCTTTTACTCGCGGATGGAAAAATTTCAAGATTGGATGGATTTATTTTAGTAGCGTTGTATTTGTCTTTTCTGTTGTATTACATAACCACAAAACATGCTTCCCATATTGAGGAGGAAGAAAAAAAACCCTCGTTGGGACGCAGCGGCGCGCAATTTCTGGTCGGCGCGCTTGTACTGGTCGCAGTCGCGCGCATGATCGTAGATGGTTCGGAAGTACTTTTATCGCGTTTTGAAATGCCGCCATTTATCTTTGGTATGCTGGTACTTGGCATTGGCACCAATCTTCCGGAGTTTACAATTATGGTGCGCGCTCGGAAAGGCCCTCGAGATATTTCGGTTGGCAATATTTTGGGATCCGCCGCGGCCAACATTATGATTTTGGGCGCGTTGAGCATTTTCGCGCCGCTTTCCGGTTTTGAGCGGCGCGACATTTTATTTACGGGCTGGGCGCTGGCCATTATAGTTATTTTGCTGATGGTTTTTTTCCGCACTAAAAATGAATTAAATAGAACTGAAGCGCTGGCGCTGGTTTTGATTTATATGCTTTTCTTTACGATCCAAAGTTTAATGAGTTAAATTTAAGCAGTATGATTTTTTCAATAGTATTGCTGGGTGCCGGTATCGCGCTTTTGATTTACGGCGCGCGGTTTTTGGTTGATGGCGGATCCTCGCTGGCCAGACGTTTTGGAATTTCTCCGCTGGTTGTGGGGCTTACCATTGTCGCGTTTGGAACTTCCGCGCCAGAGCTGATTGTCAATATTTTCGCGAGTATAAGCGGAAGCGCGGATATCGCGATGGGGAACGTCTTGGGCAGTAATTTGGCAAACATTTTGCTGATTTTGGGAATCGCGGCCGCTATATATCCTTTGCGCGTGCAGTCATCCACGGTCTGGAAGGAAATTCCCATGAGTTTGCTCGCGGTTGTGGCGGTCGGAGTGATGGTTAATGATGCTTTTGTTGATGGTCTTGGTTTTAATATTCTTTCACGTTCGGAAGGAGTAATACTGTTATTCTTCTTTTTGATTTTCATGTATTACACCTATGGCATCAGCAAGTCTGAAGGCGACGGGCCGCCGGTACGGGTATTTAAAACCGGAAGCTCGGCACTGATGATTTTAGGCGGCCTTTTAGGTTTATTTGTTGGCGGACGTTTTACAGTTGATGCCGCCGTGGCGATTGCGCGGGCTTTGCAAGTATCCGAGGCGCTTATTGGGTTTACGGTGGTCGCGATTGGAACTTCCTTGCCCGAGCTGTTTACCTCGGCGATTGCCGCGGCGCGCCGCCAAGTTGATATCGCGATTGGAAATGTTGTCGGCTCCAATATCTTTAACATTTTTTTTGTGCTGGGCATCAGTTCGATAATCCGTCCAATTCCGTTTTCGCCAATACTGAACACTGATCTGATGTTTGTAATTGTTGCCACCCTGCTGTTGTTCGCGTTTTTATTCGTTGGCAAGCGGCATATTTTGGAACGCTGGCAAGGAGTCGGATTTATTGGATTGTATCTTGGATATTTGGCCTTTGCGGGGGGTTTGAGGGCGGCTGGGAAGCTTCAGGG
>CAZBUQ010000114.1:0-3203 GCA_964495135.1 uncultured Gammaproteobacteria bacterium | reverse complement strand
GCCCAAACCACACTCTTTCCACACTTTAGTAGTCTTACGCATTTCCCTTCGGGTTCCAAATTTCTATCCCCGCTGTTCCAGATATTCGTTTTAAATAAGCATACAGTCCTGTTTCTCCCTTATACTGCATATTAACAAGATCAAATCGCGTACCATCAGGACCAGTGATAACACTCCCTTCTACCACAAACGGCACTGCACCCATTAACGTGCCAGATTCCTGGGCAAGGTATAATTTTCCGTCACGCATTTCTTTATAACCGCAATCAAGGCGTGCGAGTGCTTGATCAAACGAATTTTCTCTTCCTTCTCCTTTTGGCATATGATTCTGTTACGCAGTTTTCGGAATACGAATAAGCTCGCGTAAGGTGGGTGTGCTGCCGAATTCGGAAAGCGAAACTTTCATAATATCCACATTTACAAGGTTGCCTTTTGCGTCATAGTCAAGCACCACATTTCCCTTCACTTCCGAATCAACGCTCGGCCCGCTTGAGAGCCGCACGGAGAGAATTTTTGCCTCCGGATCGTATTTCACTTTTGGGTTCTTGACTTTCATAAATACTTGTCGATTTTAGAAGTATCAATTATAGTAATCACCTGCACTTCGTTCCGTTTCTCCTCATATATTATCATAAGAAGATGTTTTTTGGCAAGGTTAGTATTGAAATAAATTTTTTTGACTATAAATCGCGCGTGATTGAATACGGACCGACCGATTTTGTCAGGAAACTCAATGGCCTGCTCTATTTGATCATTTGTAATCCCGCGCTCGGCTATTCTTTCACGCGCATGTTTGGTAAATCGTATCCGCATATTTTCATTGTATCACTTCGTGTGTTTTTTCCGCCATTCTTCAATTTTCTTAGGATCCCCGGAAAGTAACACCTTCGGCACCCTCCATCGCTTGATCGGGGATCGAGGATCGCGGATCGTAAAAACTTCAGGGCGAGTATAGGCAGAAGAATTTCCTCCGCGTGTTTCCTCAAGCGATTCCTTTTTTCCAAGCACACCGGGAATTTGACGCGCGATAGAATCAATCATCACCATGGCCGGAAGCTCACCGCCGGTAAGCACGTACGGGCCGATGGAGAGTTCCTCGTCCACGAGATGTTTCGCCACGCGTTCATCTACTCCTTCATACCGCCCGCAAATAATTACCACCCGTTTGTATTTTGCCAGCCGTCGCGCATCAGATGCCGTAAATTGTTTTCCCCTCGCACTCGTCAAAATCACCCGCTCTTTCTGCTTAATCCTTAATCCTTTATCCTTAATTCTCAAAGCACGGAGTGCTCGCCAAATTGGCTCCACCTTGAACACCATCCCCGGCCCGCCGCCATACGGTTTGTCATCAACTTTGTGATGTTTATCCGTGGCCCATTTCCTTAAATCATGCACGGAAATTTTGAGCAGATTTTTTTTCTGCGCGCGTTTAATAATTGACTCTCCAAAATAGCCGGAAAACATTTCAGGGAAAATGGTTAGGATATCAAACCGCATAGTTTTGCATCATACCAAAAACCGCGCCCTTGTTACAAGAGTGCGGGAGAAGTCAGCCCTAAAAATTTTGTCTTACCGATCCTTGCGGCTCGCCAACGCGAAAGCGAGAAAATAGTTTTTTAAAAACTGCGCGGAGCTGCCGTATTCATTTTCGCCATAGAAAAAATCACAAAGCACCTCGCGCGCGCGAGTCAACTCTTTTAATCTACCTGGTATTGCGCGATAGCGCCGATCTGCAACCGTCAAATCCAAAAGTTCAAGCGCGCGATCTACCGCTCGTCGCGCGCTAGTTTGATCGCCCTTTTCGTTCCAATGCAGCGCTCGATCAACTTCACTGCCAATATTACCCATTTGCTCAAAAATCGAAAACGTTGCCCAACGCCCGCTTTCCACAAGATTATGATGAAACGAGGGCGACATAATTATTTAACCAAACGAGTCACAAGCATACGAATTTTTTGTTGCATTTCCGAATCTTCAACACTGCGCGAACGATTGCCTTGTGAAGGGCGCAGATTAATCATGGAATCAAACTCAATGAAATCTGCGCCCTCGTGTTCGGGGTACAAATTAATACCCCAGAGGTCATACTGATGAGATCCCTGTTCAAGAAGAACCTGCTCTTCGTCCGCATGCATTTCTCCGCCAATAGCCATGATACCCCGCTCTACGTCTACTACGGCCTTTACAAAATCTCCGTACATTTGCAGAGCTATATTTTTCAGTTCATCTTTCGAAATACTTTCGGTTACAATTTTGATTTCCATAGTGCTGTCACTATACCAAAAACCGCCCCGATCGTCTATCGGGGCGGTTTTGTATTCGCGTAAATTCGCGAGTCCTGTATTCGCACTAATTCGCGTCCTAGAGTTTTACTGCCTCGAGATCATCGGCCGTAGGAGTGCCGGCTCGTGGCCGCGGTCCGCGGGATCCCTCCGGTTCCCAAATCTTGAGATTGACGCGGGCATTGTTCTTTGCCCCGACAATCCGCAAAAGGGTCCGTAACGCTCGAGCAGTTTGGCCTTCGCGTCCGATTACATAACCCATATCCTCTGGATTGATATGGAGTGTAATCAAGACGCCGCGCTCGTCAACGGTTCGTTCCGATTTTACATCGCCAGGGTGATTAACAATCGCCTTGACTATGTATTCGACGAACTCCTGATCATCATAGCGTTCTGCCATAGCTGTATTATCATTATATAAAGAATTTCATCCTACCTACTAGTCGACCTTAGCTGTAGGCTATTTTTATTCTACTATTTTTGCGCGCTTCTGTCAACCCCGGCTTTAGCTTCTCCCGCTTTGGGCGCCGTTGCTGTCTCGGTTGTTTTTTTTGCCGAAGCATGGCGCTTACGCTTTGAACCTTCGACAATCTTGCTGTCCACTAAAAGATTCCAAACTGTTTCGGTTGGCTGCGCGCCTTTGCTGATCCAATACTTCACGCGCTCGGATTTGAATTCAACAACTTTGGGTTTGCGCAAAGGATTGTATATGCCGAGATTTTCCAGATATGCGCCCCACGGATCTTTGCGCTTGTCGCAAACAATCAGGCGATAGGAGGGTTGGTGTTTCTTGCCTACTCTGGATAAGCGAATAGATAGCATAATGCCAACAGTATAGAGGATTGCCAAAAATCCGTCAAGGGAGAGGTAAAATGTGATATACTGAAGGCGCTTTGGCATGTCGTCAAAGCGCCGCACAAG
>CAZBUQ010000113.1:1166-3210 GCA_964495135.1 uncultured Gammaproteobacteria bacterium | reverse complement strand
ATGTTGAAGATGCGCGTCGACGCGAAGAATACTTGAAAACCACGCGAGGACGGCGTTTTCTAGCTAAACGTCTTAAATCATATTATAAGTCACAGTTGTGACACCGGGTATGCCTCAACGCACAAAAAAAATTATTGCAGCCGTACTGCTGCTCTTTATTATTGTAATTTTGTGGGCGATTTGGGTTTTTCTGCGCGCCGCGCCAGCGAACGGACCATTAGCTTCGCAAGATGTGCCAGTCGCGCCGCTGGCAACCGCGCCAAATCTTCCAGCCCGGCAGAGCCGTCCAGCGCCGCTTACGGCCACGGTAAACCCGAATGGTTCAGTACCGCCCTCGTCAGTTGGTTTTACCGCGCTGGCGCGTTCGTTCGCGGAGCGTTACGGTTCGTATTCTAACCAAAGTGACTTTTCCAATCTTGAGGAATTGTATCCTTTTATGACCGCGGCGTTGCGGGAGCGCACCCTGGAGTTGGTTGAGCGTGAACGCTTACAGCCGGTGGACGCGGAAAACTACACGGGGGCTACCACCAGAGTAATCGGCTTGAAAGTTGTATCTCAAGCGCCAACACACGCAGAAATTTTAGCGGCCACACAGCGCAGTGAGTCTGGTTCAGGCCAAGACCGGACATATTATCAGGATTTAAGACTTACGCTTGTCGTAGTTGGCGGACAATGGAAAGTTGATAGCACGAAGTGGGAGTAGAATGGGAATAGTAGGGTATAGCCAATAGCCATTAGGGGATAGTAGATATGACCTTACAATCCTATCGAGATTTGATTGTTTGGCAGAAATCCATACAGCTTTGTTTAGATGTATATCGTGTTTGTCAGAAATTTCCTAAGCACGAGCTTTATGGTTTAGTTTCACAGATGTGTCGGTGTGCTGTTAGTATCCCATCGAATATAGCTGAAGGTTATGTCAGGCGTTCACGTAATGAATATATACAATTTATTTCAATAGCATTTGCTTCTGGTGCGGAATTAGAAACGCAATTGTTCATCGCGCACTCTCTTGGGTATGTAAGCAAAGAGAATTTCAACGCTGTTAACGACAAACTTGATGAGGTGATGCGTATGCTCAACGGCCTACGCTCAAAATTAAAATCTAACCCCTAAACCCTAGTGGCTAGTCGCTTTATGTTTTTACGACAAGTCGGCAATTTTATTCTTGACACTATTTTCCCAATCGAGTGTATTGGTTGTAAAAAGCAAGGGGAGTGGTTGTGCGGGCTGTGCGCTGGGAGAATTCCGATTGAAGAACAAAACGAGTGTATGGTTTGTAAAACGTCCGGCGGAGCCGGACGCACTTGTTTTATATGTCGGCGTGAAATTCCGCTCGCGCGTCTTATCCGGGTCTTTCCTTATGACGCGATAATTGTCAAGCGGTCCCTCCAGCTTATAAAATATAACTATGTTAAAAATTTGCTTGACTCTTTAGTAATCGCGGCCATGCCTTACTGGCTAGGCGCGCTGGAGCAAAGCGACATTGATCCGCGCGCTTTAGCTTTTATGCCGGTGCCATTGCACCCCCGACGGCAGCGAGAGCGCGGCTTTAATCAGTCGGAGATTATCGCGCGCGCGGTAGCGCAGGCCTGCGGGGGAAGCTATGCAAACGCGCTTACGCGCGGCCGTTTCACAATTCCACAAGTTGATCTGGACGAGGAAGATAGAAAACGTAACATAAAAGGAGCGTTTGTGTGTCCGGATGATGCGCCGGTTAAAGATAAATACGTGGTTATTGTAGATGATGTCGCGACTACCGGAAGCACCTTGGCTGAATGTGCCTACGCGCTACTTGGCGCGGGCGCGAAAAAGATTTGGGGATTAACTTTGGCAAAGGGTTGACCCCATACAAAATTATGTGATAGCATGCTACTACCTTTTTGGAGAGGTGGCCGAGTGGCCCAAGGCAAGAGTTTGCTAAACTCTGCCCCCGTAAGGGGGCTCGTGGGTTCAAATCCCACCCTCTCCGCCAGACTTCGCCAAGGCTTCGTCTGGCTTACGCCCAGACATTTTTTGCGGGGAGGGGGGCTCCGAATGGCTA
>CAZBUQ010000113.1:0-1156 GCA_964495135.1 uncultured Gammaproteobacteria bacterium | reverse complement strand
AATATTCAAGATTGTGGGGGTTTTGTTTTTGTTGTTGTTTGTATATTTCGTGCGCGACATAATCGTTTTATTTTTTGTGGCTCTGCTGATTTCATCAATTATTGATCCCTTGGCAGATTGGTTTGAGACCCGCCGCGTTCCAAGAGCCGTGGCGGTACTCATTGTTTACGTTGGCCTTCTTTCAATTTTAGGATTGATTATTGGCGTGCTGATACCCCCGCTTATAGAAGAAGTTCGCGACTTGGCTTCTAACTTTTCTCAAGTGTGGAGCAAATTAGTGGAGGGCGCGGAATTTTTTCGGGATTATTCGGCGCAAAGCGGATTTTCCCAAAATGTTCAGCAAGGTTTGTCCACTATTCAATCCGCGCTGGGGCGCGCGGTTGGAGGAGCGTTTACGACTGTTATAAATATCTTTGGAGGATTGGTTTCATTCGTGCTTATACTGGTTTTAACCTTTTACATGGTTGTTCAGGAGGACTCGCTAAAAAGAATGTTTAAGGTGCTTATCCCTTCCCACTATCAAGGTTTTGCTTCCTCAACATTTGGGAAAGTACAGCGTAAAATCACCGCTTGGGTTAAGGGACAACTTATCCTTTCCTTGATTATTGGAGTTCTAACTTACGTGGGCCTTTCAATTATCGGAGTAAATTACGCGCTGGTTTTAGGAATTTTCGCGGCGCTTATGGAGTTTGTGCCCTATGTCGGTCCATTTTTAGCCGGGGCAGTCGCGGTTTTTTTCGCGCTTTCACAATCCACCACCAAGGCCTTTGTAGTGGTAATACTTTTTATCATAATCCAACAGCTTGAAAATAATATTTTGGTTCCCAAAATAATGCAACGCGCGGTTGGGCTTAATCCCATTATCTCCATACTGGCTATCGTGGTTGGCGTTAAGGTCGCCGGAGTAGCCGGCGCGCTTTTCGCGATTCCGATTGCGACCGCGCTTGACGTTATTGTGCGTGAAGTGTTGCAGGGTGGCAGAAGCGATAGCTAATGTTGGGTATGCCCGGTGTCACAACTGCGACAGGTGCGTTCTGGGTGTATGTGCTAGAAAGCCATAGAGACAAGCAGCGCTATATTGGTTTCACCACTAACCTTAAAGTAAGAATCAGAACGCACCTTCAAGGAAAATCCTTTGCCACAAAGACACGCCTTC
>CAZBUQ010000112.1:0-3247 GCA_964495135.1 uncultured Gammaproteobacteria bacterium | reverse complement strand
AACTCTGTTGCGGTCTGTCGTTCTCCTAAATAATAATTTACGCCTTTGCGCACTTCTAAAAGACGTTCAGCTTCCTGTTGTCTGTCTCCTTTTCCAGGTTCTCCGCCGCCTCTACGAGCCATATAATAAAATAAAAAGCACCTTAGGCGGTGCCTTGGACTAGCGCGTTTATTTCATCTTCTATTTCCGCAAGTTGTACTGATGCTTGTTTGTCCGCGCTAACTACTTGCGCGTCGTAGCGATCTTTCACGGCTTTGAGTTTTAAAACCAGCTCTTCTTCTTCCGGCCGCTCCTGCATCGCTTTAAGCGTTACCTCAATTTCATCTTCAATCAACGCGTGCAATCGGTCCACCTGCTCTAAAGTCATGCTCGGAAGCAAACTTACCCAAGCGGTTTTGACCTCCTGCGGCATAGCCGAAGCATCCAGCAACATTAAAGTTTTATCAACTTTAGCGCGCAAAAACTCCAGTTCGCTTTGGGAAAGTTGATTAGGGGCGGAAACCGGGGCAGGGGTGGTTTTTTTCTTACGAGCCATAGTCTTAAACTATACCATATTTTTTGGAAAAAGTCAAGCTACTTTATACTATACTCCACTAATCCTTTTTTTATCGCCGCGTCGCTTACCTTAAACCCGGGCATAAAAATAACTTTTTCCTCATAATTGATGTCATCAAAGTATGACACTTGCTCGCGAAACAATTTTGCGTTAAACATGCTACCAAAAATTTTTTCAGCCTCTTTTTCAATGATTGCAATACCGTGATACTTGCGCATCACAAAATACAAATCCACATAATCTTTCCATTTGGCCCTACGTCCCAGCGCGTATGCTTTCATAGCCGTAATTGCTAAAATATCCGGCATCTTAATAACGCGCCCAAACCAATGCGTTGCGGACACATTAAATGGATAGTGAACAAAAGTCAGCTGTACGCCATTGACAATAATAGTATATTCTCCATCTTCATCGCGTACGGTTTGTCGTATTTTAGTCTCTTTGAATAGTATTTTTTCAATTTTCTTATTGGAAAATTCTTTGCGTGAAAAAAGGTCAAAATCGATGGAGCGGCGATGGCCAAGGTATAGCGCGAGCGCGGTACCCCCTACTAAATAAAAATCCTTTTTAAAAAACGCAAGCGCGGGTAGGAGGCGGCGTTGCTGTGCAGTTAAGATTTCCTTATGCATGACGGGTAAAATAAAGCTTAAAAAATTGCGCTGTTTTTGGATGATAATTGGTTCTTCCCCAACGCAGTGAGTTTTGCGCGCGGAAAATCCGCGCCACCTCTTTAATGCCTAAAATTTTAATTAGCTTTTGCACGTCGTCCCAGTTTCCGTAATTTAGCGTGGCTTCCACAATAGAGGAGGCCGGGAGATTATCAAAATTTTCTGTGTACCAAATCAGATACTTTCGCTTTTTTATAAAGCGGCGCAAAGCCGTGGAAGCGGGAGTGGAGATCTTTTTCATAAATTCTATCTAAAGTATAGCAGATCTTTAAACAAAAGTCAAACTAATGTTGGCATATCCGCCCCTGTAAATAACGTACTTAAAACAAATACAAACCCGCCTTTAGCAGCGCCGATCATCCCGAACCAAAGCAGAGCTTGGTACGGGACAGGTGCCTCCTTGACTCTACGCGGTAAGGTTCAGCCTGCCCCGTACTGAACCGCAGGTTCTAGTACTGGGGCGGCACCCACAGGCCGACGGGTTAATTTCTCCAAACAAAATGCTTCGCTAACGCTTGTATTTTGGTAGAAATTAAAAAGAAAGGCCCGGACACCTACGCGCGATGCGCAGGGCCGGGCCGGGGGAACGGTCGCAGGTGAGCTGGACGACGGGACGCCTAGGCCGGCGGCTCGTCGTGATCCTCGGCGTCATCGCCCGTCCACTGGAGCGGCGGGGGCACCGGGACCTCGTTGATTCCGGGGACCGCGCCAGCCGCCTCGTGATGGCCGAGCAGACGCCCGTAGCGACGCCGAGCCCGGCGACGCCAGACGGTCTGCGCCGCGGGGTCCAGTCCCTCCTGCCGCGCCGCCTCGACCGCGGACTCGTACCATCCACGCAGGCTGGCCGCGCGCCGATGCCAGGCGCGGTCGTGGCGCCGTTCGTACCTCCGGACGAGGAAGTAGTACACGGCGCCGGCCACGAGCGCCAGCAGCCCGAGCACGATGACCGTCTCGAGCAGGATGCCGCCGATTCCGGCGACCCAGCTGGCCACCGTGGTCAGCGGGCACCAGCCGACCGAGCACGACTCGGCGTCGGTCACGACGACCGGGGCCGGCGCGGGGGCGGGGGGCGGCGTGACGGCGGGCGCGGGCTGCGCGGCGGGGGCGGGAGGCGTGATGCCGGCCACGGGGCCGTTCACGATCAGCTGCGCGTCGCACGAGCTGGCGCCGGGCGCGTTGCACTTCAGTTCCATGAGCGGCTTGTCGGCCGCGGGGGCCGGGGCCGCCACCAGATACGCGAACGGGTTGATGGGGGCGGACGGGGCGGGCTGGGCGTTGGCGTTGCCGCCGATCGCCAACACGCAAACGAACGCGAACAGGATGCTGCTGATGGCGTTGCGCATGATGTGTCCTCCTTCAGGACGATGGTTGTTCGACCGCCGACATGGCGAGTCGACGGTTGACTGACTTGCCCTAGGTTCACTTTTGGAACCATTTAAGTTACACAAGCAAACCTAGGGGATTTTTTACTCACCTAAAACCTTTCAAAGAACCCGCCTCTCCCACCGACGTTTATGCCTCCGCTTCGCTGCGGTTTAGTGGCACCAAAACACTCGGCGGGCAGGCTTCATTTTCTACGCTGATAGTCTTTCAGCGCAACGGTATATAATAACATAAAAAGCCCTATTTGTCAACCCCGTAGTAGAAGTCCGACATAAAAAGGCCTATTTTAGGCCAAAATTGGCTATTTTCACAAAATTTCTCCCGCATATCTTCTAAACTATAAAACGCTCCGCCAAGGCGGAGCGCAGTCGGACTTTCACTACGGGGTCAAGGGCTTTTAGTGAAAATTACCTTATTTCAAGCAAAAACCTTAAATTTAGGGCTTTTTTGCGGCTTTTTCCGCGCCGCCATTGCCGGAAATAACTTTGTCAATCAAGCCATATTTTACCGCTTCCTCCGGAGACATAAAATGGTCGCGGTCAGTGTCTTTTTCAACTTTTTCAAGCGATTGTCCGGTGTGCTGGGCCAGTATTTTATTTAATCGATCGCGCACCCCTAGAATTCTTTCCGCGCGAATTTT
>CAZBUQ010000111.1:0-3250 GCA_964495135.1 uncultured Gammaproteobacteria bacterium | reverse complement strand
CAAGAGTAGGAGTTGTTACTAAACCGTTTAAAAATATCGGCTCATTAATAAATATTCCAATGGGTAAAAGTGAGGTAATTACATTTTTAAATATTCTTTTAGAGATTAAGAATAATCCTAAAATAGAAGATAAATACAAAAAGCTAGTGCCGCCGTATTTTAGAAAAAAAGTAAAGTATGGAGTGTTGGCGGCAGTGCTTGGATTTGGCGCAATGGGGCAGTTTGTTTTTTATACCTCCGCGCCGCTGACGGTGTATTTTTACGATGTTGGACAAGGCGACGCCGCGCATCTGCGCACCAAGGATGGTTTTGACGTGTTGATTGATGGCGGCCCGACCCCGCGACTGGCCGAAAAAGTCGGGCGGACCCTGCCATTTTGGGATCGCAAAATTGAACTGATGATTTTAACGCATCCCCACGCGGATCATTTGGTTGGGTTTATTGATATACTGAAGCAATTTGAAGTTGAAAAAGTGCTCGCGACCGGCGTGGTGCACACGACAGACGAGTATTTAACTTGGTTAAAAGCGATTAAAGAACAGGGAATAACTTTTCAGGTGGCGCAGGCCGGGCAGCAGTATACGATAGGGAGCGGAGAGGAGATCGGGAGATTGGAAATTCTTTGGCCAAAAGAAAACCTTTCCGGAAAACGCATTATTGAAAAAAGCGAGGCGGACGGAGGGTTGAATGCCACTTCCATTGTGGCAAAGTTTATCTATGGCAAAACCAGCTTTTTATTTACCGGTGACGCGGAAGAAGGAGTGGAAAAAGAGTTAGTAGAATTGTACGGTGGTTTGCTTAAATCTGATGTGCTTAAAGCCGGGCATCATGGCTCAAAAACCTCAACCAGTAAAGAATTTTTGCAAGCGGTTGCTCCAACCTACGCGGTAATCCAGAGCGGTCGCAAAAATCGCTTTGGCCACCCGCATTTTCAAACACTTTGGCGGCTTAAACAAACGGGCGTGGAAGTATTGCGCAATGATCAAGATGGGGATGTGGTTTTTGAGAGCGATGGAAAAGGGGTGCGAATTGCGAATTATTGATACGAATTTGCGAATATACGAATGGCCCTTGTTACGCCAAGTAATTCATGATATACTATTCGAAATTCGTAAATTCGAGTGTTATTCTTAATTCGTACCCATATGAATCATAAACAAGAACGCGTATTTGTAATGATTAAGCCAGATGGAGTAGCTAAGGGCTTGACTGGCGAAGTTTTGCGCCGCTGTGAGCAGCGCGGACTTAAAGTAGTGGCGCTCAAAATGTTTAAGCCAACGCATAAACAAATTGATGATCATTATCCCAAAGACGAAGCCTGGATCTCACGGCTGGGCGAGAAAACCCTGGGTACGTACGAAAAATATGGCAAAGATCCGGTTAAAGAGTTGGGGACTGGAAAACTAGTGCGCAAATGGCTGATAGATTTTATGACGTCTTATCCCTTGGTTAAAGCGGTGATCCAAGGCCCGCACGCGATAGATGTGGTGCGCAAACTCGCGGGCGATACCTTGCCCTTTAAAGCGCCAGTCGGTACTATTCGCGGTGATTTTTCCGCGGATTCACCAGCGATTGCCAATGTTGAAAAACGGGCCGTTATGAACATTGTGCATGTCTCCGAAACCCCGCAAGAAGCCGAGCATGAAATTAAGCACTGGTTTTCACCAGAAGAGTTTTTTGAGTATAAAAGAAGCGGAGAAGAGCTTAGCTTTTGATAGGGTGCGAATTGCGAATCTGGTTGCGAATTTTCGAATCTCGAATTTTTAATCTCGAATATGAAAACAGTAAGGAGGAACGATCTTATCGAACCCGCATTATGTTATGAGATTGTAGGGGCATTGTTTGATGTATCAAACGAGTTAGGTCCTGATCATAAAGAGAATGTGTACCAAAATGCCCTCGGGAAGGCATTAAACAAGCGCGGATTAGCATACGAGGAACAAGTGCATGTGCCACTCACATTCCATGGTTCGAAAGTTGGATTTTACTACCTTGATTTTCTTGTAGGTAAAAAGATTATACTTGAAATTAAGAGTGGAGCGCGCTTTATTCCGCGAAATTTTAAGCAGGTCGAGGGATATTTAAGTGCTCTCGGTTTACCACTTGCAATTTTGGCATACTTCGGGAAAGATGGTGTGACATTTAAACGGGTTGTAAATAAAGAGTTGCTTAAACGAGATTCGTAGATTCGCAAATTCGGGTAATATTCGCAATTCGCACCCCTTGGCAGAAATTTGACGGGATTTTAGGCCTGTGGTAGTATTAAATTCAGATATGCAATACATAACCACCCACAGTACGATTTACCGTATTGTTAACCCGATCAGGGTTTGGGGCATTTTTGCGCTCCTCCTTGATATTTTGCGGGTAAACCCGGTGGTTAATATGGCATATCTGCGCGTGAAAGTATAAGCAGCGCGCAAAAAATAAGCCAAAAATCAACCGCCGGGTAAACCCCGGCGGTTTTCGTTGTTCTTTACAATTAAAGCGAAGTCCCGTACCGAGCTTTGCTCTGGTACTGGGATGGTAGTAACCTTACTGCGAATTGGGCCTTTACAGACCGAGTTTGCAGCAAGGATACAGTTTGCAGTTCAACCGGCCGCAAAGGCCACAAGCCCTTCAGGGAGGTTTTCGTCATGTCTACCGACCGCCTCACCCGACTGCGTTCCCAGCACACCGCGCTCCAGGCCAAGGTCCGCGCGGAGACCAACGCGCCCCGCCAGCAGAGGTTGCTCGCCGAGCTCATCGCCGTCGCCTACGCGCTGGAGTGCGCCAACTCCAAGATCATGAGCCGGCCGAGCTTCAAGGGACGCCGGCGCACCCTCGCGCAGCGCCGTGCCGAGGCCGCGCGCGACTTCGCGGGCGCGCTCGCCCGGTACGCCCCGCGTCCGACCGCTGCGCGTCCGGCTCCGTCGTCCGCCCCCACCACGGCCAGGGTGTAGGCATGGCGCGCCAGATCGACAAGGTGCGCTGTGGCGTGGGGTGCGGAGAGACGCTCGTGCTCGTGCGCGAGGGCAAGAAGTTCATGCTGCGCTGTCCGCCGGGCGACAACCCTGGAGGCCACACTCTCGTGAACTTCACGCCTGGCGATCAGTTGCCCGCCAACTTCGGCGAGCAGATGCGTACGGCGCGCGCGGTCTGCGAGGAGAGGCGCGACAGCGAGCTCGCCCAGGCAAGGGATGGACACGGTTCCATGCGCGCGGTTCACGCGCGCAGGGCCGAGGTCTGGATTGCGATCGCGGCGCTGTAC
>CAZBUQ010000110.1:1318-3275 GCA_964495135.1 uncultured Gammaproteobacteria bacterium | reverse complement strand
CTTGATCAAGTGGCGCAAACAAATTCTCGACCCAAGGAAGATGGCGCACGCCTTCACCATGGGTAAAGTGACCCGCATCGGAAATCTTTGTAATATGTCCTTTACCCAAAAAGAATGCCTCATACTGGCTACGAATTTCATCGGTAATCCATGTATCTTTCAAGCCAAATAATATATCAACGTATTTAGCATGTTCTTTTACTGACCGTACATCTAATGTATGATTTTGGTATTCCTTAAATATTCTTAACTCTTCTGCGCTTAACGAGTTTTTAAATTGCTCAAAATACTCTTTTGATGGCGCATGGCCGACAGGCGCAACAAGGACAAGGCGCTGTACCATATATAGTTCAGTAAGCTTTGCGGCCAGATGCCCTCCCATGCTGTGCCCAATGAAATTGAGGGGCGCTCCTGTTTTGTGGGCTTCTATTTGCTGCTTCGCAAATTTATACCACTTATCAAAATTCGGTTCTGCGGTGTTAGGCAGATCCAAGGCAACTACATTATATCCTTTTGCCTCAAGGTTTTTTTTCAGGGCGGGAATAAAACCGGACTGCGAAGAATCTTCCCATCCATGAAAAATAAAAACATCCTCTTTGGCTGGACTTTTCGCACACTTTTCGCAAAAAACCAATGGTATTGGCTCACCCCAATAACGCTGGCGGGAAAATACCCAATCGCGCAGTTTGTAGTTGACCACCCGCTTTCCCCATCCTTTTTCCTCCAAATAATCCATCACTTTTTTTGTTGCTGCATGAATATCCATTCCGTCAAGAAAATCTGAATTGATCATGGTCCCTTTTTCCTCTTGTACTTGTTCTTTCTTGGTGATGGGTGAAGTGTCCCCATCAGAACCAACCACCACGCGTCTGATTGGAATCTTAAATTTCTTTGCAAACTCAAAATCCCGAATATCATGACCCGGCACGCCTACCACTGCTCCTGTTCCTACATGACCAAGTACATAGTCCGAAATCCAAATTGGCATTTTCTCGCCATTCAAATTATTTATACAGTATGAACCGGTAAATACCCCTGTTTTTTCTTTTCCTTCCGCCGTTCGCTCCTGTTCGGTTTTATTTTTTACACTATCAATATACTTTTTCACCTCGCCATAATTCCTGATTCCTGATTCCTGATTCATCAACAAAGGGTGCTCTGGGCCAAGCACCACAAACGTAGCGCCAAAATTAGTATCCGGCCGCGTGGTGAAGCACGTTATCTTCTTGTCGCTCTCCACTACTTGATAGTCAATATTAATTCCTTCTTTCCTCCCTATCCAATTTTCCTGCTGCACTTTAGCGCGTTCAATGTAGTCAACTTCTTTCAAACCTTCCAAAAGTTTATCTGCGTATTTGGTAATCGCTAGCATCCATTGTTCTTTTTCGCGTTTTTCCACCGGCGTACCACACCGCTCACATACTCCCACCTGCCCTGAGCTTGTCGAATGGGTCACCACTTCTTCGTTGGCCAAACCGATTTTGCATGACGGGCACCAATTGATGGCCATCTTTTTTTTGTACGCCAGACCATGCTTGAATAATTGCAAAAAAATCCATTGCGTCCATTTATAATATGAGGGGTCGCTCGTCGTAACTGCCCGATTCCAATCAAAACTAAAACCGAGCATTTTTAACTGCTTGGTAAAAGTTGCAATATTTTCGCGAGTTATCTCTGCGGGCGGGCGTCCGGTTTTAATCGCGTAATTTTCAGTAGGCAATCCAAACGAATCAAATCCAATCGGATACAATACATTATATCCTTCCATCCTGCGCTTGCGCGCGACAATATCCATCGCCGTATACGAACGCGGATGGCCAACATGCAAGCCCTCACCCGAGGGATACGGAAATTCTATGAGCGCGTAAAACTTTGGCCGCGCATCATTGTCCCGCGCCGCAAAAACTTTTTCTTTTGCCCACTGGCGTTGCCATGTCTTTTCTATTTGTTTGTGATT
>CAZBUQ010000110.1:0-1308 GCA_964495135.1 uncultured Gammaproteobacteria bacterium | reverse complement strand
GGCCCTTACCCCCACACTTTTAACAAAAGTGTGGGGGTTTATTGTAGCATTCGTAAGGCAATAAGACAACTTAGCCCACTTTAACGCACTTGACAGATTTTTAGGGCTTTGATAGACTGTGGATAACTTACATCCTGCGCTGACCGGCCGCATGATTTTGGGCTGATTTTAAAGGAAGAAGCGTATTTTTTTCTCCCTCTATACCCCATGAAACGCTTCTAAAACTTTTAACTCTTCGCTTTGCCCCCTGAAGATAAGGGAGGTTTATTTTTTTGCGCACATGCCCAATCTTCAAACCCCCATCTTCGCTCGACAACCACTTAAGGAAAACAAACCGCGTTTTTTTGGACAAGCCCCGGAAAATATTGAACTGCCCGACCTTATTGAAATCCAAAAAAATTCCTACCGCTGGTTTTTTGATCAAGGCATTAAAGAACTTTTGGAAGAAATCTCTCCCATCAAAGATTTTACCGGTCGTGATCTCGAGCTCTGGTTTGATGATTACTACTTTGATGAACCGAAATTTGAGGAGGTAACCTCACGCCTTAAAAACGTTACTTTTGAAGCGCCGCTCCGGGTCAAAGCCCGGCTCACCAATAAGCGCACCGGCGAAACTAAAACGCAAGAAGTTTATTTAGGCGATGTTCCGCTCATGACCCCGCGCGGTACTTTTGTCGTCAATGGTGTTGAACGTACTGTGGTTTCCCAACTTATCCGCTCGGCTGGAGTATTTTTCACCTCCGAGTTTTTGCGAGGGCGTCGCTATTTCGGAGCAAAGCTCATCCCTAACCGCGGCGCCTGGCTGGAATTTGAAACCGACATCAATAATGTCATTTGGGTAAAAATCGATCGCAAACGCAAAGTTGCCGCCACCTCACTGCTAAAGGCCTTTGGTTACAACCGCGACGAGGAAATTCGCGCATTGTTTACCGGAGTCGACACCCATACCCATCTGCGTTTCATGGATGCTACGCTGGCCAAAGACGTCGCAAAAAATACTGACGACGGTCTTATTGAAGTGTACAAACGCATTCGCCCGGGCGATCTTGCCACGGTGGATAACGCGCGTTCTTTAATTTACGCAATGTTCTTCAATTATGATCGTTACGACTTAGGTAAAGTCGGCCGCTATAAATTTTTGCAAAAATTCTCACCCAAAGGCCGGGCTATTGATCGCGCCAGTGACATTGATTCGCGGGAGGCACGCATCCTTAAGAAAGAAGATGTGGTGGCCATCATTTGTGAGATTATTCGGCTAAACGTAACCCAGGAAGATCCGGATGATATTGACCATTTGGGCAATCGCCG
>CAZBUQ010000109.1:0-3278 GCA_964495135.1 uncultured Gammaproteobacteria bacterium | reverse complement strand
CAAAGCGTGAGGCGATTTCATAAACGTGCTAGTAATTTCCTGAAATACCGAAGCGATAAGCTCGCGCTCCGGCGTGGTGTCTATTTTTCGGATATATGGCAAAAGTTTTTCTTTAATAAAAGAGAAACGCTCCTCGGCGGTCATACTTGAATGCACCCACGAGTTCCAGCGATATTTGGCATCTAAAATCGGCTCGTGCTTTTTGCCAGCGAGCTTTGCCTGTTTTTCTCTTTTTTCTTCCAAAATATCCAGCGACTTCAAAAAGAGGAGCCAGGCGACTTGCTCGTTATAGTCAATCTGCCCCGAAAGATTGTCGTCTTTGCGGAGCTTGTTCTCAATGGTCTTGAGTTTTGAGGAAATTCCGTTAGACCTCGGCATAAATTCGCTTTCTCATATTGATAATCGTGGTTTTGAGTTTGTCTATCGTGCCAAAACGTTTTTCTGCTTCGTGAATGCCGCCTAGACGGTCAAACGGCGGGAGCTGGAAAACGAGCGGATTTTCTATATCTTCAATGCCAGCTAAGCGATAGCGCTCCAAAAGAGCATGCACCATTTCGCGAGCATTCTCGGAAAACGCCGCAAGAAATCGCGCGCTTTGAATTTCTAGCTGGTCGGCCCGTTCATCGCGCGAAAGCGGCACCACGCCAAAAGCAACATTGGCGAGAATATCAAAGCTATCCAGATCCGGCCTATTTTTAAGCTCGGCAATAAGTTCGGGATAGACGCTTTTTTGCGAAAGCTCATCCAAAAACTCTTTGCGCTTTTCCGGATCAAGCCAGGTAGCGCGTAAATCTTCAATGTGTCTGACCTTGCCGACCACTTCCTTGCCCGCATAGGTAATATATTCTTCCACTTTCAGAGTTTTGCCTTCTTTTTCAAGCACTAGCCGCTCTTCTTCGGCAATGTGCACCGGCAGGCCTTTCACCAGCACTTTCTTGGGTTTTGTGCCGTATGGGACAAGTTCAATAAATTCCGGCTGGTCGGTTTTTTCTACCGGCAAAAGCGAGAGCGAGCGGGGTTTATACCCCGAAGCGCGGGCAGTAAGATGGAAAGTTTTTTGCGGCAAATCCGCAAAGGTAAACAAGCCATCTTTGTCGGCACGCTCGTAGCGCTGTTCATTGTCGCGCCGTTGGACCACAACAGTGGCACCCGGGATGGGATCTTGGGTTTCCGCATCCAGTACCACACCAGCTATAAGAAACATTGCTTCTCCTTCCGGTTCTTCGGGCCTGGGATCGGGAACTTTTTCCCAATCGTCAAAGAGACGCGTGGCGCCGATATAATCAATGATGCGGAAATAATATTTATTGGTGAGCGGATCGAGCCGCGAGCCGCGGCCGATGATTTGCTTGAAAACGATTTTTGAGCCGATGGGCTTCACGATTACAATGTTGCGCACGCTTGGCACATCAATACCGGTAGTCAAGAGATCCACAGTGGTCGCAATGACTGGTGTCGGCTTTTCAGAATCTTTGAAGCGTTCATACTCACCCTCCAGAATGTCGCCGTTTCGAGCGATAATCGGCACGGCAAAATTAGCATAGCCGAATTCAGCAAATTCGTTTTGAAGTTCTCTGGCCATCGCATCAGCATGATCGGAATCCACGCAAAATACCATTGTTTTCGCCATGGGATCAAAGGTTTTTAAAAATCTAGCAAGATGTTTGGCGATCTCGCGCGTACGATCCGGCAAAGTAACGCGCCGCTCAAATTCTTTTTGCGAATACTCGTCTTGCGGCTCCGCGCCATCATCCGTGATAATCTCCGCACCCTGGCTTTTTGCTTCTGCAATTGCAAGTTTTCCCGCTTTATCTATGTTGGTGAGAATCCGATGAACCACGAAAGGAGCCAGATAACCGTCCTGCACGCCTTGACCATAACTATAAACATAGACGGGCTCGCCAAAGTATTTATACGAATCAATGTTGTCAGTGCGTTTGGGGGTTGCCGTCATGCCTAGATGCGCCGCGCCTGTGAAGTGCTTCAAAATGTCATTCCACGAACCGAAACCGGAACGATGACACTCGTCAATAACGATGAGGTCAAAAAAATCCGGCTCATACTCTTCAAACAAACGCTTGCCGGATATGCCGGAACTAAAAAGAGACTGATAGATACTGAAAAATACTTGCTGATGGCGCGGTGTTTTGCCTTCTTCAATAAGCGCACGAGCATCGCCGAATGGCGCGAACACATTATAGGCCTGATTACGCAGGAAGTTTCGATCCGCAATAAATAGGACTCGCTTAAAATAGCCGGATTTAACTAGACGCCAGATAAGGTTAAAGGCAATGACCGTTTTCCCGGTGCCGGTGGCAAGAGTGAGAAGTAGGCGCTTGTCTCCATTGGTTATTTTTGTAATAGCATTATGTACTGCGGTTTCTTGGTAATAGCGCAAGGAAAAAGACGGGGCGTAATAATATGGCTCCTCAAGAATTTTCTCGGCTTTATTTTTTGCGACAGCATCCGCAAGAATTGCCTTGGTGTATCGTTTTTTAAGCTCTTGCGGCGAGGGGAATTCTTTGATGACAACTTGCGTATTCGTCAGGAAATTAAATTCTTCAATCTCGTGGCCATTGGTGCCGTACGCAAAAAGGAGATTGAGTTTTTGAGCGTATTCTTTCGCCTGGGCCATGCCTTCTTGGGCTGATTTGGATTCATCTTTTGCCTCAACAACGGCCAACGCTTCACCCCGTGCGGTTAAGCGCAAAATGTAATCGGCCTTTCGAGGGGCGGCCCGACGATGTGTTTCGCCGATAATTTCAATCCGGCCGGCAGAAATTGGGAATTCGCGGGAAATTAAATCATTGCCCCAGCCAGCTCCATGCAATTGGGGATCAATCAGCTGTGCGCGTGTATCGGCTTCATTGAGCATACGATTCCCCTATCCTACCATCTCAAATACAAAAACTCAACCCCGGGTGGCTTAATTTTTAACCTTTAACCGGCATGTGGATAAAACTCTTGACAAACAAGCACTTGTTTGGTATAGTAATAATGTCTTTCGGTCTTGCCATAGACCGGAAGGGTATTACATCCAAGGGTAGCCCTCCTCGCGGAGGGCTACTTTAATTTTGGCCCTTTTCAGCAGAGGGGGGATTGAATTGATTGACCCTCACCCCTGCCCTCTCCCATCAATGGCTAAACCAAAAACCGCCCGGGTTAGGCGGTTTTCTTTTGGGCTTCGTATTGTTCAACCAGTCGTCTTTGGTCCTCGTTTGCGCGCCGCGCGGCCTCTTCAATAACTCTGCGTTTTTCTTCTTCGTTTGCATGCAAAA
>CAZBUQ010000108.1:0-3328 GCA_964495135.1 uncultured Gammaproteobacteria bacterium | reverse complement strand
AAGGGCAAGCCAGGGATCAGGTACAGTTATTGATCCAAGCGGGACCATACTTACCAATAAGCATGTCATTGTGGGTACTTTAGGATGTCTTGTGGGTTTTATTAGTGATTTTAGTGACGATCCATATTTTGGAGAGAGACATATAGCCGATATTGTAAAAGTTTCACCCACTCAGGATGTAGCAATCCTAAAAATTAGGAATCCAAATAATCGAAGAATGCCAAGTGTCGAAGCTTTGCGTGGAAGTAGTAACATTCGCTTGGGTATCAAGGTGACAACATATGGCTATCCGGCGAGGTTTGGCAAAGGAATGACCTATACAGATGGAGTTTTTAGTGGTGTAGAGGGCGGATACTTAAAAACAACAGCCATACTGGAACATGGCAATTCAGGCGGGGGAGCTTATCTCAAGGATGGAACTTTTATAGGTATACCATCGGCTGTGGTGAAGGGTGAATTAAATGCTCTTGGATATATACTTTCAATCAATACTATTAAAGCGTGGCTTGGCAATACACCTGTGATCGCAGGCGGAACAAATAATAACTATTCAAGAGTGTCGGTTTTGGAAGATATAGATTTAAATAACCTCGGATCCCTCAAGCTGTTCATTCCACCTACTGACGCAAAAGGAGATCTTGTGACACCACTGGTCACGCAAACCCCACCACCTGTCGTCCCCGCGACAACAGCTAAACAAGCGAACAATACAAAAGAAAAACCTAAACCAAAGCAGGTGGAAAAACCACAAGAGGAATCAATCGTTATTGAATCGCCAAGCCAAAGTCAAAATGTAACTGTTCAGCAGCCCGCGCCCTCTTCTGAAAAATCTCAACCACAAAAAATTTCACGCATGAAACGTTTCTTTGGATGGATTAGAAATATCTTTAAGCGGTAAGAGTGGAGAGCGCGCTTTATAAAAATGACAGGAATCCAAAACGCGCCTTAGCTGGCGCGTTTTTTGGTATAATCAACTATATATGTTTCAAGTGCACGAATGCTTTAAAACTCCCCAAGAAGATGTAGTGATATGGCGTTTTATAGATTTTTCTCGCTTTGTTTCGCTTTTAGACAAGCGAGCATTATGGTTCTCAGTGCCAAGCAAGTTGTCTGATCCGTGGGAAGGGCTTTACCCAAAAAGACACATGGATCAAGAGTATATGAGAGAATTAATTAAGCTTTCATCGGTGTCCGATAAAGCAATCACTTCGTTTTCAAAGGCCTCGGTAGACTGGGCAAAAAAGTCTCGATATTATCGTGATGTTCATGGGCTCAACTGCTGGTATGAAAATTCTTACGAATCAGATGCATTGTGGAAACTATACTCGAGTCTCAAGAGTGGCATTGCAATACGCTCGACTGTAAAAAGGTTCAAGGCAGCATTCTCAGTATATGATGACCCGGTTTATATTGGGCGTATTCGATACCTTGATCACGAAGAGGAGATGATAAATATGGGTAATACATTTTGGACTGTTTTATGGAAGCGGAGAAGTTTTGAGCACGAGAAAGAGATTAGAGCAGTTGTCATAGCAAAC
Organism: uncultured Gammaproteobacteria bacterium; assembly: GCA_964495135.1. Classification (GTDB taxonomy): domain Bacteria; phylum Patescibacteriota; class Patescibacteriia; order GWA2-47-26; family GWA2-47-26; genus CAZBUQ01. Next base: position 1,790 of record CAZBUQ010000108.1, on the reverse strand, counting down.
CATATCAACACCATTCGCGACGGCGGAAAAAAGAATTTATCACCAGATGTAGTTATGGGAAAATATGTAGCAGTCGACGTTGAGGAGTTAATAGAAAAAATTTACGTATCTCCACTCGCTTCCCCGTGGTTTGTAGATGTCGTTCGTGCAGTTGTGAAACGGTATAATTTGACTAAAGAGGTATATAAATCAATTTTGCTTGATTTGCCGTCCGATTTATAATCGTCGAGCTAAACTCATAGTGCGATGATGGACAAACTGACTAGTTTTTTTCGCAACGGATACCGATTGTCCCATGCCCCATCCGAAATTTTCACCCCCTACCCATTCTCCGTTTCACCCGAATTGGAGAATGGATTCATACTTACAAACTGGAGTTTGTTGGTATGAGGTGATATGGTTGACCCCTCACCCCTACCCTCTCCCACGGGGAGAGGGGAGTTTGAAAAACATGGGGGAGAGAGTTTGAGGTAAAAGTGCCATACTGGGAAGTATGGCACTTTTGTATCGTTTTGGAATTGTGATATACTATATTTCATGACACACGTACAAAATAATTACGCCTACATTGATGCTGCGAATTTGCACAAAGGCATTTTTGATTTCGGTTGGAAACTTGATTACGCGCGATTCCGAGTATGGCTCACGGAAAAATATGGAGTGAAAAACGCATATATTTTTATCGGATTGATCCCAAAATATAAAGAATTGTATAAGTATCTTCAGGAGTGCGGTTTCACCTTAGTGTTTAAGGAAGTGGTATATGATGGGAACGGTAAACCAAAAGGAAATTGTGACGCCGATCTTGTCCTGCAGGCAACGTGCGATGCCTATGAAAATAAATGTAATCAGGCAATCCTTGTTTCAAGTGATGGCGACTACGCCGGTTTGGTGAAATTTCTCAAAGTGCGGGGTAAGTTTAGAGTAATATTGTCACCCCACACCAAAGACAAGTGTTCCATTTTATTGAAGCGAACCGATGCCCCGATAACGTATCTCAATGATGTGCGTGCTTTTGTTGAACGCCGATAAAGAAAAAGCCCCCGATGCGGACGGAACCGCATAGGGGTCTTTTTCGTGAGTATGTATATACAGTATCATACTGTATAATTCTGTCAAGTGGGGATAGTTCATACCAAATATAAAAGGGGAAAAAGAAAAAAGGGAGGTATGCGATGTGTGAGAAAACATCTGTCACCGCCGCGACCAAGCCCGTAAAAATTTCAAATAAAAATCAATTCTCCGTTTCCCGCCCAAGGCGGGCAGAAGCGCGAATTGGAGAATAGCTATTCTGCGATTCCCGCCTCTCCTACCTCCCCCCCACATTTAACATTCCAACATTCTTGAGAATGTGAGAATGTGGTATAATGAAAAAGAAGGAATGTGGATAAGTCACGAGTCATAGATTATATGGACAAAAAAGTGAAAACCGCAAAACAGATGGAGCGGCATTTTAAGGGGATTGCAAATCATTGGCGCTTGCAAGTGTTGTTGCTTGTGGCAGAGCAAAATAAGATTACGCTTGAGGGAATTGTTGATACGCTAGGCGGGAATGTGAAAACTATCTCCGAGCATACGCGCCGCCTTGTCCAGGCGGGACTCCTTGACAAGGATTATCGCGGACGCAATGTAGTGCATTCGCTATCGCCCTACGGCCGTACCATGTGTCAATTTATTATAACATTCCAACATTCTTGAGAATGTGAGAATGTCGTTATGTAGTCATTTTGCCATGCGTAAAAAAATCATACTCATAACGCTTGCGGTTGTCGTAATTGGTTTTAGCGTTT
>CAZBUQ010000107.1:0-3352 GCA_964495135.1 uncultured Gammaproteobacteria bacterium | reverse complement strand
AACGGTCCCAGCTCGCGTTCACCATTGGCGCCGAGCCACTCGAACCAAAATGATACTGGACCGCGAGCCACGCCTGTACCCACATTGGCGGCGGTAAACGTCAGACGACCAGAGGTAAATGCCGCCTCGCGAATCGTAAGATCTGGCTTGGCCGCAACAGGCAACACCTTGGCCACATTATTCCCTTCATCGGATTCTTGGATCTCGTTTTTCTGATCAATCGTGATATGGAGGATCTCCGCGCTCGTCCGTCGATCACGAATAAACGCAGTGAGCTTCTCGTACGACTGCTGATTACCGCTGCCGGAGATCACGGTCACTCCCTCTGCGGAGAACGTCCGCGCCTCCCGTGATCCCAGCGCTCCAACCTGCGTCCAGTACTCTAGGCTAACTGGAATTCCATCCGGAGTCATCCACTGGAATGCAATTTGGATAGATCCATTAACCAAAACATCCGCATTATTCACATACGTAAAGGTAAGCTGATCATTCGTCAGTATTACGTCGCGAATTGCCAAATCTGGTAAAACTGTTGGCGGAGGTGGTGGTGTAGGTGGGAGTATAACTGGTGCCGGTGTGGGAGTTGGGGTGGGAGCAGGAGCAGGGACTGTTACTGGTCGCGGCCGTGGCCTTCGCTGCCATGGCCATCGAATGGCCACCATCTGCGAAGTATTGGAATCTTGTGGCGGCGTTTGCGCCGCCGCCCCCTGTGTATAAAAAAATCCCCCGACAAAAATAAGGGAGATCACGGCTAAATGCTTTAAGTATCCAAAGTTATTTCGCCGCATATAAAGCCAATCTTTGCTAACTCTATATATTATACCACATTATCGGGCTGCGGGGAATCGGACCCCAGACTCACCCACCCCAAGGGTGTGTATTACCACTATACTACAGCCCGACGAGCAAACGTAATGGGATTGTTGCCGAACAGACTTTATGATGCCATACTACTCTAACGCATCGCGACTGTTTAGGCAATTTTCTATAGATTGCAAAGCATATGGATGACAAAATCCGACAAAGCTGATATACTTTAAGTATTCACAGAGATCTTGGTTTGCTTCACCATGGCCTTCAAACACAAGCCACAAGGAGGTTGCCTATGAAGCGCAAAGTACCGAAAGGGTACTGGGATAACCTGGATGTGGAGGAACTGAAGCGACGGACCATTCACTCTTCTCTGACGGAGGAAAACTATCCGTCTCTGAGAACATTTCGACTGCCGCTCGGAAAGGAAACCCCGCAACCTAAAGTGTCAAAGCGTACCATGCGTCGCGAACGCAGGCGCAGGCGCTAACGCACCCGCAACCGATCCTTCCGTTCCTCCAAGCCAAACCGCCGTAGTGGCTAGGAAGATATCTACCAAAACGTCCCGCCCACCTCGCGTGGTCAACCCGGTAGCCTTGAGCCTTGCGCTCGGTTGCCGTTTTTTCTTAACAGCCCTTATCGGCAACAAGCCCTTAAAAAAATTCCGGGTTGTACACCCGGATTTCAAACGGCTCAAGGTATCCTGTCAAGAGTTTCGGCTTCAATCTAGGTGGGTGCCCGCAACGGACGACTCCGAACGAATCAGCAGCCGGCCGAAATATAGGGCGAACCCCGCTAAGCGGGGCACATTCCTGTCCGTCGCGCAGAAGCGAGTACATCTCGTTTCAGCTGTACGGTACCGGAACTCCCTTTGTAAACGAAGTGACCCGAAACCTTGGTACAGGATCCTTAGAGCCAATATCATTATATGCCCAAAAATGCCGGCTGTCAATGTGGATATACTGTTACAAATCAACCCCGCCCCAAAGCTCAAATATTGCCTAGATAACCAGCACCCGCCTTTAGCAGCGCCGGGCATGCCTCCTCCGGCTACGCCGGATCCGGTTCAGTGGCACCAGCAAACCGGCGGGTTAATTTCTCCAAACAAAATACTGCACTAGCGTTTGTATTTTGGGAGAAATTAAAAAAAAGAGCCACGCGATGCTTGAGGGGCATCGGGGCTCGGAAAGGAACAGAACGGGGGGGCGGGAGAACTAGCTGTTGGCGGTCGTCAGCCACGCGTGGAGCACAGCTCGGCCAAGTGAACTACCTCCGCTCCACAATGACGACGTCGTTGCTGAAGATCCGCAGATGCTCCGGCAAACGCCCGCCTAGCTTGGTAACCAAACTCATGCCAGACACCACCGGAATGCCCTCTGGAGCGCGAAAGTTGCGATCCGTAAGCGTCCGGTGAAGCTCGGGTTCCCAGTTTCGTGTTGCAAACGACACTACGCGCAACTGCGTTCCTGGTTCACCCAGTTCGCGCACGCGGCTTTCAACAGTCAGCACCTCCACCACTTCGCTGCGGCGCAAAAGCGGGGTTTGAGCTTTCCACGGCATAAGCTCGTTTGAACGCGAGTAGATTACCAGACAGGAAACTTCCCCCTTATCTTCCATGTCTACGCTTACACGCCCATGGGGATCGGCTCGATACCGTTGGCATCCACCTGCGGCAGGATGTGCTCGTGGCCACAGCCGCTGCAGTGTGCCACGACCTCCACCGCCTTCGAGAACCGCACCACCCGGAACTTCCCGCTGTGGCCGTTCACCGTACAGGACGGCATCAAAAAGTACCTATCCACGCAGGGCACGCCACGCTCGCCGATGTTGCAACGCACGCGCATGGCGCGCGCCCGGTTGGGCAGCGTCACGAGGCAGATCTTCCCATGATCAGGACAGACAAACGGTGTGCTTTCGTTCATCGTCAGACTCCTTGTGAATAACTCGGAAAAAAGAACCACTGGTTTTTAGCCAGTGGTTTCCCTAGGATTTGGAAATGCTTTTCAAAGCTTTCCTAAGGGAACCACTGACAAAATGCCAAGGATAAGAATCAAACCAAAAAGGCCAGTTCTGTAAATCCCGAGATTACTGTTAATTGTTGTGCTTTGACTCATATTAACTAAGCGCATAAGCTGGATTCAAAACTTGAATACACCATAATGGGCTCTGCGTAAAAAGGTTGGGAGCAGGCGAGCGTGTGTTGAAACTCGCTCGCCTGCTCCGTTTAGTAGGTGCGGGTGGCAGTTTAGCCGCGTCCGTAGATGATCAGATCTGGGTACGCGGAGTATCGCCGATCTGCGACGATGCCAGCATCCTTTCAAGCCGCGCGCGTTCGCGCGTGAGCTCTATCCTCCTGCTTTCGTCGCGACACCTGCAGAGCGCTTCTGCGATCGCGTGCAAGCGACCTCGAACTTCCTCTACAGTCATCCCTCTTGAATGCATGGCCATATCCTTCAGACAGCCGCCGCGCGAGCGGACTCGGGTTGAACTTCGCGTGATGACGCGAGGAAATCCGCGTACAGCCGTTCCGAGTCCAGGTACA
>CAZBUQ010000106.1:2070-3382 GCA_964495135.1 uncultured Gammaproteobacteria bacterium | reverse complement strand
GAGCTTAGAGCTAAGAGCATAGAGTAATATGTTCAGATTCGAGACTTTAGATATTTGGCATGAATCGGTTGTATTTTCTGTGAAAATATTCGGCTACACGGAGACTTTGCCGCCAGAGTACAAATTTAGTATTGGTTCACAACTGAACAGATCCGGACTTTCTCCATCAAATAACATTGCCGAAGGGTCAGGAAGTGAGTCGGCTAAGGATTTCAAGAATTTTCTCAATATAGCGATACGATCAATTTTCGAAACCATCTCCGGACTTACCGTTGCATACAAGAAGGGGTTGATCAAGGAATCTTTGTATAAAGAACTATATAATGAGGGAGAAACATTAGCTAAACGAATTCGAAGTTTCCGTAGTACCCTTAACTCTTAGCTCTACGCCCTACGCTCTATGCTAGGATCCGAGATCCGCAAAGATTATATCCAAGACAAATACGTTATTATCGCGCCCAAACGGGGTAAACGTACGCACGAGTTTAAAAAACCCGCGCCGCACTCTCAGGTTGAACAAAAAACTTGCCACTTCTGTCCTGAAAATTTGGATAAAGAAACTTACTCACTTGAGGTTGGCGGAAAGGGAAAATGGTCGATCAAAGTAGTACCCAATAAATTCCCGGCCGTGTCTGTTGAAAATCAAAAGGCGTATGGTGTGCAAGAGGTGGTAGTGGAAACGCCGGAACACGGTAAACATTTGGAAGAACTTGCGGATGAGCATGTGGCGAAGTTGCTCTCGGTTTATGCCGCCCGTACTCAAGCCATTTCCGAAGACAAAAAAATTGAATATATTCTTATTTTTAAAAATGAGGGCGGTCCGGCCGGCGCCTCAATCCATCATGCTCACTCGCAAATTTTTTCGACCCAATTCTTGCCACCTCACCTTTTTGACAAATCCCAAAAAATGCAGGCCTACAAAATCCGCACCGGCCGTTGTGTGTATTGCGATGTGATTGCTAAAGAACGGAAAGGTCTGCGTCTAGTTTATGAAGATAAGCAAGTTACTGCTTTTACCCCTTATGCCTCCATGCACAACTATGAGATTTGGATTTTACCGAAACGCCACTTAGATAACGTAACTTTGCTAACTGAAAAAGAACGCTTGAGTTGGGCAAAAATTCTAAAACAAATTCTTAAAAAAATCGCTGGACTCGGCCTTCCGTACAATTTTTACTTTCACCAAGTTATCCACGACGAAGATCAGCATCTTTATATGAAAATTACCCCTCGGGGCTCTATCTGGGCAGGAGTAGAAATCGGCTCGGGCCTCATCATCAATCCCATTTCGCCAGAAGAAGCCGCCAAATAC
>CAZBUQ010000106.1:0-2060 GCA_964495135.1 uncultured Gammaproteobacteria bacterium | reverse complement strand
ATACTACCGCAAATAGTTTTTAAATCTTCGTACTAATGTATTAATACATTTACAAGCATTTTAACCACCTGGAAGCGCCGCGCCATTTCATCAATCTCCTCTGGTGTGCAAAGACCCCCAAAAATCTGTCAAGTACCACCTGTGCGGGAAAGAACAACTTTCTCTACTTCTTCTCCGGATGGAACCACCGACTGGTGTAAAGCAGGGCCAGTACCAAAAGTGATGAAAAAATTCCTAGAGTGTAAAGTGCGCGGCCAAAAGCCATACCCAGCGCGGCAGTTGTCCAAAGCCCGGCTGCGGTAGTCAACCCTTCAACGCGGTCTCCTCTAAAAATAATCAACCCGGCGCCTAAAAATCCAATGCCCGAGACAATGAGCGAGGCCACCCGCGTTGGATCTGCTGCCTCCCCGCTAAATCCTTCACTTGAAATTATCGCAAACAGCGCGGCGCCAATCGAAACCAAGGCAAAAGTACGCGTCCCGGCCGCTTTGCCCAATACTTCTCGTTCATAGCCAATAAGCCAACCAAATACACCAGCTAATACCAAACGTAGGAATAACTCAAGATCGTGTGAAGAAAATAGCTGCTCCATATTTGGTTATTATAACACATTTGCACATAACATAAAACTGTGCAAAAAGCGGGTAGGGGGAATCGAACCCCCATTACCAGTTTGGAAAACTGGAATAATAGCCATTATACGATACCCGCTTTTTGCACAGTTTTGCCTTTAGAAATAATCCGTATCGGTATTTTTGTTTTGTGTAATTTCTTTTTTTGCTCTTCAAGCTCACGCGCAAAATCCGGATACAATTTTGATACTCTTACTAATGCATTGCTGATAAGCACGTGGGGATCAATATACCGATTTTTAACTCCACCTGTCAAGTTTGGATTAATTTCATCCACCACACAATCAAAATCCAGCCGTAAACACGATACCCAATTTACAATTTCTTCGTCTTTAGACTGCTTAAGTTTTTGCATAACATACGCATCATCCTTAAACATATCGGTTTTGCCAAGTGCGCCTAGAGCCATCGCTTTTTTAATGGCCTGCGCCAAAATTTCATGTCCGCCAATACAACGCGGGCCAGCTAATTCAGCTATATACCACTGCGAAAACGCCAACGCATATTTCCAAGCCACGATAGGACTGGTCATCACAAACTTCCCCTCCTGCACGGTAAGGTAGTCCAATACTTCCAGCGGCCGCAAAGGCGCTAAATATTTTTTTATGAATGGATGCCGTAGTGAATAATCCAAACGGTCCGCGCAAAGGTCCGGGATTTCTTGCTCTAAAAGCGTAAACTTGTGGATTGGCAAAACCTCCTCCGCTTTCAAACCATGGCGTGCCAAAATCTGTGGAATTTCACTTTGCAAAATAAACTGATCAAGAATGCTGTCTTGATATCCTTGGGTATGCGGACTACCAAACACATAATCGCCAGCGTGCGAAAAGGCCGTATGCGATACATCATGCAAAAGCCCGGCGATTTGTTCAAACAAAGACGCTTTAAAGTGACGCAACATCAGCATCACGCCGACCGAATGCCCAAAACGAGTTTCGCTCTCATTTTGCAATCCTTCATGGATATACTGACACGGCCCGCCCGAGTTAATTCCACGCAACCGTTGCACTGGTTTTGAATTTATCAGATCAACGATCACCGGCACATCAATATCAACCTCCCCAAAGATACTGTCATTCACCTTCATAAACAATTTAATCACTTACAATCGGGCTGCTGGGAGTCGAACCCAGTCTACCTGCTCCCAAAGCAGGCGTACTACCGGCATACTCCAGCCCGTAGGCATATGATCAAAAGGTGTAAACATACTACCTTATTGCCCTTGATCTGTCTAGAGTTCCGTGATATCCTATTTTCACGTGTGGCGGGCGATTAGCTCAGACGGTTACCCAGCACTAAAGCAAAGCTTAATGCTGGGCAGGGAGCGCTAGGACCATTAATTAAAAATGGAATCTTTAGTGGGCGCGGGCGGGTAGCTCAGTCGGTTAGAGCGCGTCACTGATAATGACGAGGTCGGAGGTTCGATTC
>CAZBUQ010000105.1:0-3493 GCA_964495135.1 uncultured Gammaproteobacteria bacterium | reverse complement strand
TCACCTCTGCCGACGCTTTATCTCCAGCATCACGAAGAGATTTTTCCGCAGTATAGATCACGCTGTCGGCTTGGTTGCGCAAATCAATCAGCTCTTTCTTTTGTTTATCCTGCACTGCAAACGCTTCCGCTTCTTTTTTCATCTTTTCAATTTCCTCTTTGGATAAAGCGCTGGTGTCTTTAATCACAATGTTTTGTGATTTGCCGGACGCTTTGTCTTTGGCAGTTACAGTTAAAATTCCGTTGGCATCAATGTCAAACATAACCTCCACTTGCGGCATGCCGCGCGGAGACGGAGGAATGCCATCTAACATAAAACGTCCCAGCGTGCGATTGTCCGAAGCCATGGGCCGTTCGCCCTGGAGCACATGAATTTCCACTGTGGTTTGATTGTCCGCCGCAGTGGAAAATGTTTGCGACTTGGAAGTTGGAACTGTAGTATTACGCTCAATCAAAGGTGTCATTACGCCGCCCAAGGTTTCAATACCTAAAGTCAATGGCGTAACATCCAAAAGCAAAATGTCTTTCACATCTCCGGAGAGCACCGCCGCTTGAATCGCCGCACCTTTGGCCACACATTCCATTGGATCAACCCCACGCTCAATTTTTTTGCCAATATAATCTTCCACAAACTTTTGTACGAGCGGCATGCGCGTGGGCCCGCCAACCATAATAATGCGTTCAATCTGATGAGGCGCAAGCTTAGCATCAGATATAGCCTGCTCAAGCGGATGGCGGCAGCGTTCCACAATGGGTTTAATCAACTCTTCCAAAATCGCGCGCGTGAGTTTCATTTGCAAGTGTTTTGGGCCATTGGCGTCGGCGGTGATAAACGGAAGGTTAACTTCAGTCTCCAGCGTAGTGGAAAGCTCAATTTTGGCTTTTTCCACGCCTTCTTTAAGCCGCTGTACAGCCATTTTATCTTTGCGCAGATCAATTCCGGCGCCACGCTTAAACTCATCAGCAACATAATCAATCAGAACATTATCCATATCTGTCCCGCCAAGCGCAGTATCGCCAGAGGTAGCCAGCACTTCAAAAGTTCCTTCCTTACCCATGTCCATAAGCGTAACATCCAGAGTTCCGCCGCCCAAATCAAAAACCAATACTTTTTGTTCTTTGCCAACTTTATCCAAACCATAAGCCAACGCCGCCGCGGTCGGCTCGTTAACGAGGCGCACAACTTCCAGTCCGGCAATCGCGCCGGCATCTTTGGTAGCTTGGCGCTGGGCATCGCTAAAATATGCTGGAACAGTAATGACTGCTTTCTCCACTGGTTCGCCTAAATACGCTTCCGCATCTTTTTTAATCTTCTGCAAAATGAATGCCGAGATTTGCTGCGGAGTATATTCTTTTGCTCCCAATTTCCATTTGTGATCTGTGCCCATCTTGCGCTTTGCCGCAGAAATAGTCTGCTCTGGATTGGAAACGGCTTGCCGGCGCGCCGGCTCGCCAACTAAAAGCTCTCCTTCGCGAGTTATAGCCACATAAGAAGGAAAAGCTTTTCCCCCAATTGAAGTTCCTTCCGCCGCTTGAATAAGCACAGGACTATCCCCCTGCATTACCGCAGCTGCTGAATTAGATGTTCCTAAATCGATTCCGATAATCTTGCTCATAACGTAGTTTATTACTTTATTAATTTACTTGATTTACTTAATTTACTTGATTCACTTGATTTACTCACTCACAATCACTTTTGCCGCGCGCAACAGACGTCCATGCAAAGTGTAGCCGCGTTGAACTTCTTTTGCAACGAGTCCGCTGGATATTTCGTCACACACTTGGGTGGCCACCACTTCATGCAACTGAGGGTCAATCGGCTCGCCAACGCATTTAATTTCTTCCACGCCTAAAGATTTCATCACTTCCACCATTTGGTCGCGAATTTTTTCAACCCCTGACCCTGAACCAGCTGCCTCCAAACTATCAAGTACCGGCAAAAATGCTTTTACACATCCGGCGCTTGAAAACAGCAACCATTCGGCTTTTTCTTTTTCCACTTGCTTTTGATAATTTACAAAATCCGCTTTAGCCCTTTTCCAGCCCGCCAAATATTCTTCGGCTTGATTTTTTAAATCTTCAATGTTTTTTTCTTCCATATTATAAAATTTGTTGAAGTGCTTTCATCATTGCCACAGTGCGCTCATAATCCATGCGCATTGGCCCCAAAACTCCCATCATCGGTTGATCTTGACCAGCGCACAAAAGCACGGTACCACAATTTTCTCCAAACGGATTTTCCGCTCCCACATAAACCCGCACGCCCGGGCGCACCTCTTCAAAAAGATTTGCCACAATCCGATCAAGATTATCAATAATCGCGCTTAAGTGTCGTACCAAATCTTGAGACTCAAATTCCGGCTGTTCAAAAAGATAGGCCAGTCCGGTGTAAAAGGTAGACTGCGGAGTAAAACCCACAAATACCCCTTCGCGTATCTCGGAAGCAAGTTCGCGCGCCAGCCGTTTCATGCGCGCCTCATTATCCTCACCGCCCTTTACGGTTTGGGTAAACGCGCCCACATCCCCGGTAACATTTTTCTCTTCCATGCAATTTTGAATGTAGTAACGGTATCCGGCTTCAGTAGGTACGCGTCCGGCAGAGGTATGCGGCTGTTTTAAATAACCAGCTTTTTCAAGCGCGGCCATTTCATTGCGAATTGTAGCTGGCGAAAGATCAAGTCCGGCTTTTTCCTTTACTGCATCAGAGGCAACCGGTTGAGCAGTACGGCTATGCTCGCGCACTATAAAGGATAAAAGCTCTTCTTTGCGTGTATCCAAACGCATAAACAAATAAAGTTAGCAGTCTGATTACGAGAGTGCTAACTCTATTGTAAAACCAATTAAAATTTTTGTCAACCCCTGACTCCTCTACTCGGCTTCTTTTACCTCAATTGTTCCCCTTTCATCCGCTTTCAGGTGATTATGAAACGGACATTCTGCCGGTCGATCAAATACATAGGAATATGTCTCTCCCGACTTTACGCCTTTACGCGCGTCAAAGCCCGGGCAGATTTCATGCGTTGGATGCACGCCCGAGGCCGGCCAAACCGGACGGGTGCCTTTGTTTACAAACGTAACTTTAGTACCAACGAGTACGCGCAGAGTTGGCGGATCAAACGCGCCGTCGCGATACTCAATTACGGCCTCCGGGCCGCCCGGCGGCATAACTGTTCCCACCTCCGGCGCGTTGGCGGTAATCGCTTCCGGACTGTCGGTCTCATACGCAACCGGCCCGCTTTTAGCGCATCCGGCGCCAAAAAGCGCCACTGCGGAAAGAATAAATCCGACTTTAACTAGTTTAGACATAGATTAATAAGTTTAAAATTTATCGCTAACTATCATTATATCATGATTCATAATTCTTAATTCATAATTCTTGTCAATACGGCGATACTGTCTCTACAAATTCATTTTCTGAAACGTCTTTGTCTTCGGTTCACCCACGGCCTTAAGCTCGGGCACGTTCAAATGCATGGTCATGATATCCGGCTCCC
>CAZBUQ010000104.1:2951-3514 GCA_964495135.1 uncultured Gammaproteobacteria bacterium | reverse complement strand
CGATCCCAACCGCCAAAACCTTGGTAAATGCATAGAAATGTCCGATTTTCAAATTACAAATAACGGCACCTTTCAAGAACTCTACCAAAGTGTGGATAAAATTTTGGAAAAAATAAAAATATAGCGTACATGAAAGTAAAAATTTACCGAAAAGATCCCGCTGTTGAATTGCCGGCCTATAAGACTCCCGGATCAGTAGCATTTGATATAAGCGTAGCCGAAGATCTGCTTATTCCGGCACACGAGATTCGCCTTATCCCAACCGGATTGATAATCTGCACCCCACCCGGGCATATGCTTTTAGTCGCGGCGCGCTCTTCCACCCCGCTTAAAAAAGGACTGATGTTGGCCAATGGGATTGGCATTGTGGATCAGGATTTTTGCGGGCCGGAAGATGAGATTAAAATTCAGGTGTATAATTTTACGGACAAACCCGTAGAAGTAAAAAGAGGCGACCGCTTGGCGCAAGGACTATTTTTATCAGTAGAGCAGGTGGAATGGGAAGAAGTCAAAGAATTAAACGCTAAAACCCGAGGCGGATTCGGAAGCACCGGCTAGATATA
>CAZBUQ010000104.1:0-2941 GCA_964495135.1 uncultured Gammaproteobacteria bacterium | reverse complement strand
AAACAACGGCGACCCTTTTGGTCGCCATTTTATTTATAAGACCTCCTCATCTTCCGGCCGCCAAGCCGGATCTACAATTGCCAAAAATTTTAATTCGCGGTCCCCGATGTTTTCAATATATTGTTTTCCGTTCGGTGGGATATAAATAGTATCGCCCGGGCTAACTTCCTCTGCTTCATCATCAATATGCATAATTCCCTCACCCTCCAAAATATAATACACTTCGGAGGTTTTTAATCTGTGTAATAGAGAACGCTTGTGTGGTTTCACTATTGCATGAACAAGACTGTAGCGCAATGCCAGATCGGCTTTTGCCGGATGAATTGGTTCACGCAGAATAGTTTCATCTGCTGCTATAAACTCTCCACAATCCTGGTGTTTTCTGACAAACATAATTATGCTGTCTTCATTCCTTTCTGCACACCAAGCTGCTGTTCAAGTATTGTAACACGCTGCTTTAATTTAACCACATCTTTCGCGAGTGCGTCAGTGTCATCTTTTAGCCGCTGTTCAATTTCATTTAGTTTTACTCGAATACTTTCCACTTCAAGTTGAATCTCTGCCAACCGCGCCATTACCCGCGCTTCGCTTTTCACTATTTTATCTTCCACTGCCACTATTTTATCTTCCACTGCCACTATTTTATCTTCCACTTTCCTAATCCCACTTTTAAAATCCTCGCTCATCACCATGTGCTCTTTCAAAAATTCCAAAATATCCGTATTGGTTACTTCATCTTTGGTATTTGTAGATTGATTTTCGTTCATATACGTTTATTGTATCACTACTCAAATCCTTGTCAAATTACCCAAACACTCCGGTTGCGACCCAAAGCCAGGTAATGGCGGTCAGTGCGGAAATCTGGTTCATATTTTATAGATAACATCCTTACGCTCCACCACTACTTCCCATCCTTTCCGCTTCGCAATTTTATAAAGTCCGCTCGACGGATTAAATGCAATCGGCCGCTCCACCACCTCAAACATAGACAAATCACTTTCCGTATCCCCTACCGCGATTGAATCTTTCATAGTCAGCCCGTATTTTTTAACTACCCTTTTAATCAAAATATGTTTCTGGCGCACCGAATAAAGATGTTCCATTTTTCCGGTGTAACGGCCGCTTTTGTCAACTTCAAGCACCCAGCCATACGTTTTGCTGAACCTTAAAAAACGATTATAGGAGCGCACAATCTCAAAAGGCGAGCCGGAAATCGCGACCAGAAAATAATTTTTCTTTCGCAGATCCTCAATAAGATCGCGCGTGAACCGATAGACCTGCGACTTCTCGGATGACACCACTTGCCGCGCGATGCGCCGCACATCTTTCTGCCGCTTACCCTTAATATGCTGAATAAAAACATCAATCAATTTCTTAAGATAATCATCGTAGGTCCCTTTGCGATTAAGCCAGGCGCGCAAATAAGGCTCAACCTCTTTACGCGCCCGCGCCGGAAAAATACCTTCATTCACCAAATAGGAAAATAGTCGCCGTGTTAAAGACGAGCGAAAAATCGTGCCGTCAACATCAAAAACCGCGAGTTTACGCTTGGTTGTCATATATTTTATTATACGCTATACTGGAAAACTATGAAAGTATATCTCGACATCGTCCGTCACATTTTAGAACACGGCGAGATGAAAGAAAGTCGCACTGGCGTGCGCGCGCTTACCGTAGCCGGCGCGATGTTTGAGCATGATATGGCCTCGGGCTTCCCCCTGCTGACCACCAAAAAAATGCCATTCAAAGTTATGGCCACCGAGCTGGAATTTTTTATTAAAGGCATTACGGACAAACAGTGGCTTAAAGACCGTAACTGCCACATTTGGGACGAGTGGGCGCATCCCAAAAAAGCCCCATACGGCCATGATGTGGAAAGTAAAAAACGCATGGCACAGGAGCGCGATCTTGGTCCGGTGTATGGCTTTCAGTGGCGGCACTTTGGCGCACAATATGAAAATTACGATACGGATTATACCGGCCGCGGCGTCGATCAGCTTAAGCAGCTCGTGGAAAAATTAAAAACCAACCCCACTGACCGCCGCATGATTGTTTCCGCATGGAATCCGGCCGCGCTTCCGGATATGGGATTGCCCCCTTGCCATTATTCATTTCAAATTACCGTGATCAATGGAAAATTAAATCTGCTTTGGAATCAGCGCTCGGTAGATACCATGCTTGGCCTTCCGTTTAACATTGCCAGCTATGCGCTTCTGCTACACTTACTTGCTAAGGAATCTGGACTTAAAGAGGGAAAACTCGTGGGATTTTTGGGCGATGTACATATTTACGAAAACCATCTGGAGGGCGCGCGAGAACAAATAACGCGGAATCCAAGTCAATATCCGCTTTCCACCATCCAAACCGATCCGTGGTCTGGCATTTTCAACTGGGAAGCGTCGCACACAAAACTGATTGGCTACGAAAGTTATCCTAAAATTGAATTTCAGATTGCCGTATGATTGCACTGGTAGCCGCGGTAGCGAAAAACGGAGTTATTGGAGCGAAAAATGATTTGCCTTGGTATTTGCCCGAGGACTTAAAGCATTTTAAAATGTTGACCACGGGGAAAACCGTGCTCATGGGCCGTAAAACTTTTGAATCAATTCTTGCGCGTTTAGGCAAACCCTTGCCGAATCGGAAAAATGTGGTGGTCACGCGTGATACCGCGTATGCCGTGCCCGAAGGAGTATGCCTACACCACGCGGTTGAAGAAGCGCTTGCCCACCACCAAAACGAAGAAATTATGGTGGCCGGCGGAGGCGAAATCTTTAATCAAACCATGGCTGCCGCGGATAAACTCTACATCACAGAAGTACACAAAGAAGTCGCGGGTGATGTGTATTTTCCTGCGATTGATTCAAAGGTTTGGAAAGAAATTGAGCGCGAAGATCATGAAGGATATTCATTCGTTACTTATATTCGCAATTCGTAGATTTGC
>CAZBUQ010000103.1:1622-3518 GCA_964495135.1 uncultured Gammaproteobacteria bacterium | reverse complement strand
AGGTTACGGTTGAATACGAAAATGGAAAGCCGAAGCGGATTGATACGGTGGTTATTTCAACTCAACATAGCCCGGATGTTGATTTAGAAACCATTCGCCGCGACATGATTGAGAAAATCATAAAACCGGTGTGCGGCAATCTTGTTGACGGGCAGACAAAGTATTTTGTAAATCCGACCGGTAAATTTGTCATCGGTGGGCCGGTTGGCGATGCCGGACTGACTGGGCGAAAAATTATTGTGGATACTTATGGCGGCCAAGGTTCGCACGGTGGAGGCGCTTTTTCCGGAAAAGATCCGAGCAAAGTTGATCGCAGTGCTTCCTACTACGCGCGTTATGTTACAAAAAACATTGTTGCCGCGGGATTGGCGAAGCGGTGCGAATTGCCAGTTGCCTACGCAATCGGAGTTGCCCAACCCGTGAGCATTTTGGTAAACACATTCGGTACCGGAAAAATGCCAAACGGCGATCTTGAAAAATTGGTGCGCGAAAAATTTGACTTCCGACCAAAAGCGATTATTGACGCGCTTGATCTGCGCCGTCCGCTGTACAAGGCAACCGCGGCATACGGCCACTTCGGCCGCGATGAGTTTCCATGGGAAAAGACGGATAAGGTTGAGGAATTAAAAGCGGCGCTGGAATAGTATATTTACAGAGGCTCAACCTCTGTAGTAGGATATTTCATGTATGCGCAAGGTTAATTTTTACAACGGCGGTTTTTATCATATTTACAACCGTGGCGTATTAAAGCAGCCGATATTCTTTGAGGACAGGGATTATATTCGTTTCGTTCACGATTTATATGAATTTAACGACCTAAATCATTCGGTTGTTCCGCGCGGTAGGAAACATATAGCGCGAGGCTCAACCTCTGGAATTCGAATTCCAGAGGTTGAGCCTCTGTATGTAAATCGATCACCACGGGATAAGGTTGTTGCAATACTTGCGTGGTGTTTGATGCCAAATCATTTTCACTTATTTTTACAGCAGATTCGCGATGGAGGCGTGAGTGTTTTTATGCATAAATTATCGACCGGATATACCGCTTACATCAATAAGAAATACAAACGTACCGGACATCTATTTCAAGGGCGATTTAAAGCAAAACATATTGGCCAAGAAAGCTACTTTCTCCATATATCCCGTTACATCCATCTCAATCCTGTTGATCTAATTGAGTCGGGTTGGAAGGAGGAGGGGATAAAAGATTGGGAGAAAGTACACCAATTTTTGGAAAATTACAAGTGGTCAAGTTATCCGGATTGGATTGGCAGTAGAAATTTTCCTTCTCTTTTGGATTTAAAAAGTGTGACGGGAGTGTTTGATAATGCAGATAGATATAAACGATTTATGGGGGAATGGGCAGTAGAAAATTATCGGAAGTTGAAGGATATAGTCGATGAAACATAAACAAATTTACAGAGGCTCAACCTCTGTAGGGTATGAAACTAATTTTAAAAAAATTAATTCCCAAGCCCATGTTGTCCGCTTATCATTTTACAGTGGCGTGGTTGGCTGCGGTGTGGTATGGGCATCCGTCGGAAAAAATGGTGGTGGTTGGAATAACCGGAACAAGCGGGAAGTCGTCCGTGGTGCATTTTTTGCGGCAGATACTTGAGTCGGCCGGGCGCAAAGTTGGCGCGCTTTCAACCGTGGAATTTTGCGTGGCCGGAAAGTGTAAACTCAACGATCGCAAAATGACTATGCTCGGGCGGATGCAGACCCAGAAATTCTTACGCAACATGGTACGCGCCGGATGTGAAATTGTGATTGTGGAGACGACCTCGGAAGGGTATTTGCAAAGCCGACACCGATTTATAAATTACGACATTGTCGTGCTCACGAATTTATACGCGGAGCATTTGGAGGCGCATGGGGGATTTGAAAATTACAAAG
>CAZBUQ010000103.1:0-1612 GCA_964495135.1 uncultured Gammaproteobacteria bacterium | reverse complement strand
GATTTTTAAGCATGTTGCGGGGTGCAGTAGGAAAACGCTGGAAATATACAGAGGCTCAACCTCTGGAATTCGAATTCCAGAGGTTGAGCCTCGTTACGTTGGAAAAGTAGCTATTGTGAATACCGCGAGCGAATATACAGATGAATTTCTGGAATTTCCGTTTAACGAAAAAATTAAGTTTACTGTCGCGGACGCGCTACCCACAACGCTACTTGGCGAACATACACCAATGAACGTGGCAGCGGCTTTGACTGTGGCGCGCGCACTCGGCATTGGCGAAGATATTTTGAAGACTGCCGCAAGTGGACTTCAAAGTGTTCCTGGACGGATTGAATTTATTCCCGAGGCCGAGGCGCGTGGCTTTCGCGTAATTGTGGATTATGCATTTGAGCCGGTGGCGATGGCGGCGCTTTATAAGGTGGTAGAGCAGATTAGACCTACGCGTGTAATTCATGTGTTGGGACAAACAGGAGGAGGGCGAGATACGGCAAAGCGTCCCGTACTTGGGCGATTTGTTGCGCAGCGCGCAGATATTGTTATTGTCACCAATGAAGATTCTTACGATGAAAATCCGATGAAGATTATTGAGGATGTGGCGAAAGGAGCGGAAGAATGTAAAATGCAAAATGCAAAATGCAAAATGAGCGAGTTGTTTAAGATTTTGGATCGCAAAGAGGCGATTGGGAAGGCCTTGAGTTTAGCGCAACCAGGGGATTTGGTTGTGATTACCGGTAAAGGGAGCGAGCAGGCCATGTGTGTGGCTCAAGGAAAAAAGATTCCTTGGGACGACCGGAAGGTCGTGCGGGAATTTTTGGCGCAACTGTAATTTATGGAAAAGCAAACCAAGCTCACCTGGAAGCGTTTTTTTGCCTCGCCGCTTTTTTTTGTCGTGGGGATTGGCTTATTGATTATGCTTTCCATTAGTTTAACCCGGGCGCAATTTAGTGATCGTCAGATTCGTTCCGAGATCGCGCAGCTTGAATTTCAGGTTCAAGAACTGGAAGGAGAGCGCGCGGGATACGAGGAATTTTTAAGTCTTTTGAAAACACCGCAATTTTTGGAAAAAGAGGCCCGGCGTTCACTGGGGTATGTTTTGCCGGGCGAGAAAATAGTGGTGATTGAACAGCAAGATAAGCGAGATACGCGGGATAAGCAAGATGAGCAGGAGTTGTCCAATCCGAGGAAGTGGTGGATTTATTTTTTTGGGGGTTCATGATAGTGTGCATTTCTCGCTCGCGGGTATAGTACAATGGCAGTACGCTTGCTTCCCCCGCCTGCCACCGCCTGAGCGGGTATAGTACAGTGGTAGTACGCTTGCTTCCCAAGCAAGATACACGGGTTCGATTCCCGTTACCCGCTTTGGCAAAACCACTCCGCCCTTAGGCGGGGTTATTTTGGTTTTAAACAAGTTTTATTTTCATCCGTCGTCTTGTAATGTTTTTAAGGATGTGGTAAAGTAAGCGCGCTCTTTTAAGGAGGAGAACAATGCGCAATTTTTGGGTAATACCATATTTTATCCACGGCATCCACGGACTTCGGGACGTGTCCTCCGGACGTATGATGAAGTTTTTGGTGCGCGCCTTTCCGGTGTCGGCGCTACTCGGGATTGGAC
>CAZBUQ010000102.1:0-3528 GCA_964495135.1 uncultured Gammaproteobacteria bacterium | reverse complement strand
AATCGGGGGTGGGAGGAATGTAGAATTAAGAATGAAGAATTAAGAATGGTATTGTTTTGTGATGCGGATATTGTGCTACGGCACGACTGCCTTGAAAAAATGGTACGGGCTCTAGAGAAGCATCCGGAGGCGTCGTATGCCTACTCCTCATTTAAGTTTGGTTGGAAAACATTTAAACTCTGGCCATTTGATGCGCCGCGGTTGCGGCAAATGCCCTATATTCATACGACATCGCTTGTTCGTGCGCCGTCACTGAGAGACGTCGCGACGTCTCTCAGTGACGGTCCCTTTGACGAGTTCATCACCCGCCTGCAGGACTGGGATCTTTGGCTCACCATGCTTAAACACGGGCATACGGGAGTTTGGATTCCGGAAGTGCTATTCCAGGTGGTTAATACCAAAGGCACGATGAGCCAATGGTTGCCCTCGTTTGCCTATAAAATCCCCAAATGGCTAGGACTTCAACCAAAGACCGTAGCGCGCTATAATGAGGCCGTAGCGCGCATAAAAGCGAAACATCAGTTTCCATAATTATGCGATTGCGTACCCTATTTTTAACTTTTTTGCTTGTTGAACTGACCTCCTACACAGCATATTTTTTTCCCTGGCTTAATACCGCGGGGTTTTTTGTGATTGTTGGCGCGGGGCTGGTACTGTCGCTTAAGCGGCTGGAGTATGGACTATATTTTGTACTGGCGGATTTGATTTTAGGCGGGAAAACCGGCGCGCTTTTTTCGTTTGAGTACGCGGGATTTTTTCTTTCACTCCGGATGGCGCTATTTATTGTCGTGATGGCGGTGTGGCTTGGCAAAATTATATTTCACCTGAAAAGTAAAAATTTCGGATTTCGGACCTGCCTCCTGCCCGCGCAGGCGGGGCGCAGGCAGGTTTCGGATTTCGGATTTCTCCGGTGGTGGGGGGTGTTGGGCGCGGCCGTGGTGTGGGGGATAGTTGTTGGGGTTTTCCGCGGTAATGATTTTGGGAATTTATTTCTGGACGCGAATGGTTATTTTTATGGGGCGCTGATTTTGCCGGTCTGGTGGGTGCTTAAGGGTGCGAATAGCGAATCCCGTGCGAATTTGCGAATTTCGAATTCGGAGATTCGCAAATCCCAGTTTAATTCGCAATTCGCACCCCTTGGCATGGTGTTTTTTGTGGCAACTACGCTGCTGGCGCTTAAAACGCTTTTTTCCGTATATGTTTTCACGCATGGCCTGAATAATTTCGTCGCGGCCAATTTGATTCCTTTTTATCGCTGGATTCGCGATACCGGAGTAGGGGAGATCACCTGGATGGAGGGTAATTTCGCACGCGCATTCTTTCAAAGTCACATTTATACCCTCGCGGCATTTTTTCTATGGCTGGCTTCGCGTAGCATACCTGCTTGGCCTCGGTATATTTTAATTGTTTTGAATGCTGTGACGCTCGCGGTAAATTTGTCGCGCAGTTTTTGGGTCGGCCTGCTGGTCGGACTTGTAGTACTTATGCTCGGGCATGGGCTAACCTTGCGCTTCCGCGGAGTTGCACGTCTTGGAAAAGATGTTGGCGTTGCAATTTTTGGAGCATTGCTAGTTGTAGTTATCGTGGTACGTTTTCCATGGCCACGCCCATCCGCTATAGACCTAACACAAGCTACGCAATCACGCTTCGCGCTGGAAGCCGGCGCGGCGAGCCGCTGGAATTTGCTTAGTCCGCTTGCGCGACAGGCATTTGGGCATCCACTTTTGGGCAGCGGATTTGGGACCACCGTAACTTACACATCAAATGATCCGCGCATCCGCGAAGTAAATCGGACTGGCGAGTACACGACTTACGCGTTTGAGTGGGGCTGGATTGACGTGTGGCTGAAGACGGGTTTATTAGGTTTATTAAGTTTATTAGGTTTATTAAGTTCTATTGGTATAATATTATACAAACAAGCGCGCACGGAGCCTTTAGCACTTGCCGGTCTTGCAAGTCTTGTGGGACTCGCCGCAATTCACTTTTTTACGCCGTATCTTAATCATCCTCTAGGATTGGGCGCCCTAATTGGCCTGACCATGCTTACCCACTTTTTACCTCAAAACGGGGATAATTTGTGAGTTGTCAGACCCTGCCATACGTGCTAGAGTGGAAACATGGTGCCATTCAAAATCCTGGGAATTGGAACCCTGATTGCCTGGGGCGCGTTAGGGTTAGTTGTGCTAAAATTCGATCCACTGCGCAGCGGGTTTGCGGTGGTGCTCTTATTTTATCTGGCGTTTAGTCTGGCAATTTCCGGAACAGTAATGTTTGGTGGGCTTAGACTTCAGCAGTGGAGAAAGCGGACATCAGTTTCTCGACACCACGTTGGGATAGCCGGGCGGCAAGCGGCTTTATTCACACTTTTTCTGGTGTTGCTGTTAATTTTGGCCGCGCGCCGAATGTTGCTGTGGTGGAATGTCGTTCCATTGGGACTGCTTATCATAATGATTGAATTATTTATGTTGTCACTTACACGGCGGGAACGCTCGCGTCGACCCCCGCCTTTAAAGATTACGCAGTGATATTTTTTCGCGCATATGTTACAGTCAAAATTGTTTGGTAAAACAACTCGCGACGATCCATCCGATGAGGTAAGCGTCAACGCCAAGCTGCTGGCGCGGGCGGGCTTCATTGACAAACTGATGGCCGGAACTTATTCGTTTTTGCCGCTTGGATTTCGGGTTTTAAAAAAAGTTGAACAAATTATTCGCGAGGAGATGAATGCGGTTGGCGGACAGGAAATTTTATTGCCCGCCCTACATCCGAAAGAAAACTGGGATACGACTGGACGCTGGAAAGATCCGGGCCGTGAGGTGATGTTTCAGCTTAAGGGCCGTGGCGACCGCGAATATGGATTAGGTTGGACCCACGAGGAAATTGTTACCCCGCTGGCAAAGCGATTTATAACGTCTTATCGTGATTTGCCGCTGGCGGTGTATCAAATTCAGGATAAGTTTCGCGATGAACCGCGCGCAAAATCCGGGCTGCTGCGCGGACGAGAGTTCATTATGAAGGATATGTACAGTTTTCATGGCAGCGCCGATGATTTGGCTGCGTACTACGCCCGTGTACGTGACGCGTATGTGAAAATTTTTAAGCGCTTGGGGCTGGATGCAATTGTAGTGGAGGCGTCCGGCGGCGCGTTTTCGAAATACTCGCATGAGTTTCAGGTAGTAACCCCGGCGGGTGAGGATATTATTTTTCAATGCGATCGGTGTGAATTTGCGCAGAACCGCGAAATTACGAAGATACAGGCCGGGGATAAGTGCACGCGCTGTAAAAAGGGAAAAATTCACGCGCAGCGAGCAATCGAGGTGGGCAATATTTTTGAACTTAAGACGCGTTTTTCCGAGGCCTTTCAATTGGCCTACAAAGGCGAGGACGGCGCTAATCATTATCCATTTATGGGTTGTTATGGAATTGGACTTGGACGCATTGTCGGCGCGGTGGTCGAGGTGCAGCATGATGAGGCCGGAATTATTTGGCCAGTAAATATCGCGCCATACCGCGTTCATCTTATTGCGC
>CAZBUQ010000101.1:0-3536 GCA_964495135.1 uncultured Gammaproteobacteria bacterium | reverse complement strand
CAGCCAGCTCCTTAATTTTCTCGTGTACCCGAACCGTCATGCCGGGTTTAATGTTTTCGTACATATCGTTTGGCTATGCGGAATTAGAATTAGATATTAAAAATTGAAGGCATGCTTTACTTTACTCGACCTTTTTTTATGCGTCAACGATGTTTCAAGTAATCAAAACCGAAGTTCCCCGCCAACAAGAGGGAGCCCTTCAGGATTTCTCGGGGTTGCCAGCACATCATCAATCACTGCCTGGAAGGTATCATCACGTGATGGACTTGCACCACTCGTATCTACGCTTAAAGTGAGTCCGATGGTAGTACCGGCAGAAACCGTCAAGGGTTCATCAAAATTGACTGTAACAGCCCCTACAATTATCTCCGCATGTTCGTCTCCGGTCAGTTCAATAGGGGCATCTGTCACAGGATCACGGCCCCAGAAACGCCATGTCACAGCAAGGGGAGCGGAGAGATCAGTGGTGCGATAAAGTCGAAAATCTGAAGAATTCCATCCTAATATTTCACTACTTGCCTGCCAGGTATTCCAATCGGTATTACTGTTATCGGTGGTGTTCAGGTGCATGCCCAAACCAATAACCGAAATACTCTCGCTCTCGGCCGTCATGTTGAAGCGAAACACTTCGTTAAACCCTGGCACACTTGCACCGGAAGGACTGGCCGGATGGAGAGCAAAGATAAGCCGCCCGGCGACGGGTGCTGGATTTGCAACAATGACCGCTGTTGAACAATTATTTCCTTCATCTGATTCTGTTACACTTTCTTCGGAATCCGCGCACATAACCAGGCGATGCGGGCCGCCAGATGGCCATGCGGACCATGACCATTCAACTGCTTCGGAGGTTGCACTCGCGGCAATAGCCGGGATTGAACGAGTGGGAAGAGTTTCGTCAATGGTACCGTCATTTCCTAAATCAAGCCGGAGATTTGATAGCGAGGGTCCTGCCTCGGCAGCCCCTAGATTTTGCACTCGTACGCGCAAGGTAAACGAAGCTCCTTCGGTCGGCGTATCCGGAATCCGCTCAAACAAATTATGAAGATCGGGACGCGGAGGTAATGGCAAATCTCCTTCCCAGCAATTATTTGTTTCGTTTCTTTCAAGTACCCCGGGGGTCCCGATATCTACGCAAATCCGCGCGCGCCCAGCATCTGGCGGAGTAGAATACGCCGGATATGTGAATGCCACCTCTGTGGATGCGCCAGGACCAAGGGTAGCAATGGAAGAACCAGTGGTAGCACCCCCTATCACCGACCCAGGCGCGAATCGCGTATCAGCCGGATGGGGTAACCATTGCACGCTTACCTGCAGAGTGTTCTCCGGCGGGGTCCCCCAC
Organism: uncultured Gammaproteobacteria bacterium; assembly: GCA_964495135.1. Lineage (GTDB taxonomy): Bacteria > Patescibacteriota > Patescibacteriia > GWA2-47-26 > GWA2-47-26 > CAZBUQ01. The sequence continues at coordinate 2,197 of CAZBUQ010000101.1, read as the reverse complement.
TGTGCAAGGATACCGCCACGAAGGCCTTGATTGAGAATTGAGATAGTGGGAAGACGGTATCGAGGATCAAAAATTACTGATTGCACTACAAGATCGGGGAGTGCGATAAACTTCACGCAGCGGGCCGCAGGTGCCTCTTCCGTGCGGCACCCTTCCTGATTCTTATTACTGCACGTTTGTCCTCTATTGGGTCCGCTGTCACAGACCAGACGAGTCTGCTGCCGCACCACCGCGCCAGCCCAGGCCAGCGTGCCCAGTGCTGCGATTCCGGCCAAAACAAGTACTACGGTTTTGGTTTTGATTCTGATTTTAGTTTGAGTAAGAGTGGGCAGTGAACTGGACATAACATTGGGGGATGGATTAGATGATGGATTATTTTGAGTGGCATTATTAGCCATATTTGTGAACTTGATTAGAAATTATGGATTTGGTTATTATACGCTTAATTTATTCAATGGTCAAATAATCTTATCCACCGACTCGCCAATCCACTCTGCCACAATCTCCCGAATATCTTGCGCACCCACAACGGGGGTCTTGCCGGCGTGCTCATGCATTTTCTCCGCATGCTTACACCCTGCTGCGTGAAGCAGTCCGGCGGCGTGCCGCGCTTCGTGGTTTTCTTCAATGCCAACCTTGGCTCCGGCTTCGTCAATCAAATCAATCGCTTTATCCGGCAGATAGCGCCCTTTGATATACTTAGCACCCCACTCTACCGCAGCTTTGAGCGCTTCATCATCGTACTGAACCCCATGGTGCTTTTCGTACACCTCTTTGATCCCGCGGAGAATCGCAAGCGCATCTTGAGGATTTGGCTCACCCACCAGCACCGGTTGAAACCTTCGGTCAAGCGCGTCATCAGGTCGAATGTGCCGCTCATACTCATCTTGCGTGGTTGCACCAATGGTCTGGAGATCTCCGCGGGCGAGTGCTGGCTTCAAAATATCTGAAACATTGAGTGCTCCTTCAGCACCTTTTGCCTGCACAATCATATGCACTTCATCAATAAACAGGATGATCTTCCTCTTTTCTTTAATAATCTCCGCAAGAAGTTTTTTAACACGCTCTTCAAACTCACCGCGATATTTGGTCCCCGAAATCATGCCACCCAAATCGAGCGCAAGCAGACGCTTATCTTTTAGATTATCTGGAATATCCCCTGCGATAATACGACGCACCAGTCCTTCCACAATCGCGGTCTTCCCTACTCCTGCTGCACCGAGGAGAATCGGATTATTTTTGGTCTTACGTGCAAGAATGTGGATCAACCGGTCGATTTCTCCTTCCCGCCCAATCACAGGATCAATACGATCCGCGCGTGCCTCTGCAGTCAGATCACGGGTGTATGCCCCAAGCATTGAGACACCGCCAAGTCCGCGAAACTCTTTTCTACGTGCACGCCAAAGCACATACAGCCCGACGAGCGCCACAAGAATCACCAGCGTCCAGGGATTGAGAATGATGAACTGAATAAAAGCCATATTTACTTTAGTATACCACAAGACGCATCACTGCTGCCACGGTTTCTTCGATTTTTCCTTCTGGCGCGGTTACCGTATGCGTACAATATCGCGCTTCTTGCATTTCTTGGCGTGCTTGGGTAGTGCGGCGGGCTTCATCGTCAATTTTCATTTTGCCGCGCCGTTTCAGGCGGCGCACGAGCGATTGCGGAGATTCGGCTTGGAGAAAGATAGAAATTGCTTGAGGGAGTTTTGCTTGAATCGCTTTTGCGCCCTGGATATCAATGACCATGAGCACATCTTTGCCGGACTCCAACAGCACATCGAGATCGCGCTTGGAGCTACCGTACCATTCATTGTACACGTGCGCATACTCAAAAAATTCTTGCGCGGCAACTTTTTTGTCAAATTCTTTTTTGCCGATAAAATGATAATCCTGGCCATCTACTTCTCCGGGCCTCGCCGCGCGGGTGGTATAGGTAACCAAACGCGTCAAATTGGGCACGCGTTCAAGGAGCGCCTTCGCCACGGTAGTTTTCCCAACCCCAGAGGGGCCAGTTACAATAAAAATTCTTCCGGCGGTTCGCATACCCGCCCAACTTTCCAAACCGCCAAGGTTAAAGTTGGGCGGACAAGTAAATTCTTGGCGTTCACTTTTTAAATCCCTAAACGCCAATTTCCTCGCATGCAACATGAGCCGGCTTGATTTACCTGTCTCGCTTGATTTACTTGATTTA
>CAZBUQ010000100.1:0-3584 GCA_964495135.1 uncultured Gammaproteobacteria bacterium | reverse complement strand
TATAATGCAAAGATTGGGGTTTGTCAAGAGCAGGAATAAGCTAAGCTTTTTCCAACCAAAGCTTAGCTTTGAGAAATTAAAAAAGGACCCGCCTCCGAGATGCCGCGCGCGATGCGTGACAGTCCGGAGACGGGTTTTTTGGGTGAAGAGCTGCCGGCTAGTTGGCCGGCGGTGCGCGTACACATTCCCCGCTGGTGGGGCTGGTGTAACGGAAGTGTTGGCCGCGCCGCCCCTGACACAGGCGAGCATCCATCACCAGCTTATTGAGCGCGGCCAACCGCGTGGTGACCAGCTCGGCTTCACTGTGACTCAATGTCACTCCGCTAAAGCATTGCATTGACTCCGGATTCAGCAAAGCGCCTCTGTCTTCACACTCCTGGCGCTTGGCCACACACAGCGCTCCTTCACCGTGTGTGAGTTCCTCCCGGAATCGATCACGCTCTTGATCACGCTCTTGCAGACACTGCTGCAAATCCGCCTGCGACTTCCGCGCCCGCTGATCGGAGCGGCGGGTATCCGCAGCCGGGCAGTCCGGACATACCGGGCATTCGGCCGCAACCGCGACCGCCGGAGCCGCGACCTTCTGGTCCACGCAGGTCTGCGTGGCCGGGTCGTAAAGCTTGCCGTCCTGGCCGCACTGCTCCGCCGGCTTGAGCTCGGCGCGGCACTCGTTGCGCTCGCTCGTCACTTGCGCCAACTGTTCCTCGCCGGCAACCGGCGTAAGGTAGAGCACGTCCGTGCGCCAGGCGCCGAACCGCACGTTGTGCGGGATGCGCTTGGTCGGATCCTCGAACCTGTCGCCGTGAAGTTCGCGGCCGTCGGCGGTGTAGATCAGTACGCCGCGCAGGTTCACCCGTCCGCAGGTCCCGTTGCCGAGATCCGCGATCGTGGTGCGCATGGCATGTCCCAAGTTGCGGTAGGCCAGACCCGCCGTGTGCAAAGCGCACAGGTACGGCGAACGGTTGCCGGCCGGGCAGCCCTTGTAGTTGCTCTTGACAACCGCTACGCGAACCAGCTCGTTGATGGGGAGCGCGCCCTGGCAGGCGTCACTTCCCATCGCGGGAAGCGCGCGGGCGTGGGCCTTGTCGGCCGTGATAAGCACGGCAACCAAGGTGAAAAGGGTGTTAAAAACTCTCATCGCTTCCTCCTGAAAGCCATTTTTTGACTTCCTTTAATGTTGTAGCACAAAGATTGGAGATTGTCAAGAGGGTGAATAAAGAAATAACAAAAGGTCCCGCCTCCGAGATGCCACGCGCGATGCGTGACAGTCCGGAGACGGGTTTGTTGTTGAAGAGCCGCCGGCTAGTTGGCCGGCGTTGCGAGATCGGTCGTAGCCTGCCGCAGGCGTTCGACCGCCTCGATGGCGACCTCACGCAAGGACTTGCTCCGCGGATGCTCCACGACGAAGGCGTGGATGTCGGCCACGTCACGCGTGAGCGACGCGCCCACCGCGTTCAGCTTGCGCTGGAGCTCCCGGATCTCGGCGTCCTGCGCGTCGTCGCGGGTGGCCTTGATCGGAGGCGTTGCTGCCAACGCCATCGCCGAGTCAACCACCGCCTCGCTCGACGCTGCCACTTCCGCCACTTCCTCCCGCAGCGCCTGGAGTTCGGCCGTGACCGCGCGCTCCGTATCGAGCGCAGCCCCCGCCTCCTGCATGCTCCGCCGCGCGCCCTCGAGATCGGACTCGGCCTTGCCGACCCGCTCGGACAGCTCCGCGTTGCGCGCGTCCGCGGCTTCGCTGGAGAGCTGCTTGGCTGCGGCATCCTGCTGCGCCGCGTCGCGCTCGCCTTCGACCTGCGTCACCTTGGCGCGTAGCTCGGAAAGCTCGCGCAGAAGCGAGTCCACCGCGGTGGCCAGAACGTCCACCGACACGGTAAACCGCACGAAACCCTGCACCTTGCTCACGAGCGTGTCCAGAATCCCCCGCAGTTGATCGCGCTGCGTACGCATTGCGTCCGCCTCGGGCTCGCGCCGCACGTCCTCGCGGAACTGCTCGGCAGCCGGTGCGAACCTGCTCCCGATGAGCAGACTGACCAGAACGAGGATCGTGATCGCGACCAGCGCTGCCGCTGCCAGCCAACTGCCCCAATCTGCGGAGGTCTTGTCCGCGCCGACGATCGTCGCCATCTGGGCTTTGGTCAGACACCCTCCGTCGCTCCAGCGGTAGAAGCCGCCGTTGCTCTCGCAGGTCTGGGCAACCGCGACACGCGCAAGGTCAACGCGGACGTCGGTGGCCAGCGTACCGCTTGCGGCGCGCGCCACGCACTGGCCGTTCTTCCACTCCTTGCCCGCGTGCCAGCAATTGAGCTCCCCGCTCGTGGCCGCGATCTGGGCCTTCGTGGCATGGTAGGCCGCGCCGCACTGGGCCAGGTTGTCCAGGCACGGGTTGGGCTCGGACGGGATGACCACGACCAGGTTGGGGATGTCGTGGCGGAGCGCGCCCTGCAGGTTGCGTCCGAAACGCGCGGCCGCCACCATCTCGGGAACGGTGTCGATGCAGGTGTCGGCGTTACGGATATGCCGCCACGTCGGGAACTCCCCGACCACGGTCCAGCCGCCCGCGATGTTGGGCGCGGTGCCCGTCGGATGCTCGTTCGTGCCCATGCCTTCCGGAACTTCGAACTGCCAGATCTGCCCGACGGTCAGGCCGTGGCGCTTGGCCACGTCCTGGTAACGGTCGCGCTTGCCCACCGCCACGCAGGTGAACTGCTTGCAGATGGGGTCGCCGGCCTGGGGCAGGTACACGGTCGTGCCGTCCTTGCAGGCAACCGGAAAGGCCGCCTGGGCCGGCGCGGACGCCAGAAGCGCCGCGAAAAGCGTCAACAAACCGGTGATGGTGATGCGCGTCATGTGAGAGACTCCTTCTCCCGTTCTAGCTACGCGTGTAGCTCGGGTTTTTAAGCACGCTCTATTTTGCGCTCAAAAATCCGAGCTACCGCGTATTATTCAAAGAACTATCAACTTCTATTGATACTATAAAGCCGTTGAATTGTCAAGCCCCCCACAACCTACATATAGGTGTGGGGATAAACCCCAAAACTAAAGCCGGCCTAGCGGCCGCCTTATGACCCCGCACCAGAGGGCTACGGGCTACGCCCGTAGGCTAACAACAACCCATACTGCGGGCATGATCACACACAAAGTGCATAGACGCCATGCTTCTGTAGCAGTCTTACCCCTCGGTGCGGGGTTCCGCCCCACGCAAGGTGCCAAGGTTTTACCCGTGGGGCTTCACAAAATTTGCTTTGGAACTTTTATGCCGCGATTGGATGTTCTTTCAATTTCTTTTTATAACCTTTTAGGAAATACAGTTTCGCGCGATTGACTTCAGCTTGGCGCAAAGGTTCAATTTTAACAATGGCCGGAGCATTGAGTGGGTAAATTTTTTCCACCCCCACGGCATCAGCGCCAATTTTGCGCACCGTAATCGTGGCTTGAGTTTGCTTTCCAGCGTGCCGGGAAATCACCATGCCTTCAAAAATTTGCACGCGCTCTTTTTCGCCTTTTTCGCCTTTTTTGACAGCCAGCTCCTTAATTTTCTCGTGTACCCGAACCGTCATGCCGGGTTTAATTTTTTCGTACAT
>CAZBUQ010000099.1:0-3680 GCA_964495135.1 uncultured Gammaproteobacteria bacterium | reverse complement strand
GAAGGAATTGAACTTAAAGCCACCAATTTGGAAGTAGGGGTAACTTGCCGTTTACGCGGTAAAATGGAAGAGGTTGGCGAATTTACAGTACCGGCAAAACTTTTTACTGAATTTGTGGCGTCTTTGCCAAAAGAAAGGGTTGATCTTGAGCTTAAAGAGCAGGAGTTAAAAGTTTCTTGCGGACGGCATTCAACCAGCATTAAAGGCTTATCCGCTTCAGAATTTCCGCTGATTCCCCAAATTGAAAACGGTTCCCCTTGGGAAGTTTCCACAAGTGATTTGGTAGAGGGTTTGGATCAGGTCTTGTTCGCAATTTCTCCAACGGAAAGCCGCCCGGAAATTTCCGGAGGATTAATTTCCTTAAAAAATGGAAATCTAATCATCGCGGGGACGGACAGCTATCGTTTAGCCGAGAAAAAATTAATCGCGCAAGGTGGTGAAGGCGAGGTGCGCGTGATTGTGCCCTTGCGCGCGCTGCAAGAACTTTCCCGTATTTGCGCGCAGGAACAAACTGAACACCCGCGCGTGAAGCTCACGGTATCTACCAATCAGCTGGCAGTGAGTTTACCCACCATTGAATTCGTCACCCGTCTGATTGACGGGCAGTATCCGGATTACCGCGCGATTTTACCGGCTAAATTTGGTACGCAAATAATTTTAGGACGCGGGGAATTAAGCAACGCTCTGAAAGCCGCCGGGCTTTTTTCAAAAACCGGAGTTTACGACGTGGCTTTAGAATTTTTTCCAGACCAAAAAAAAGTCGGTATTGAATCAGTTTCAGCGCAAACCGGCGCGTATCAGAGCGCGCTGGAAGGCGAAGTCTCCGGAGCGCCGGCAAAAATCGCGTACAATTGGAAATATCTGCTTGATGGCATAGTTGCTTTAAAATCAGAAAAGGTTGAGCTTAAGGCTACGGATGCCTCTTCCCCAACATTGCTTACGGAAGAAAAAAGTGAAGATTATTTTTACGTGGTCATGCCAATAAAAGAATAACAGGAAATAAAAAACGGCCGTCCAGCGCGACGGGCGTTTTTTATTTTACAATCTGTATCTGCGCATCAACACGATTTAAAACATCATCATAGGCGCGCGCGCGCAAAGTGTGGGCGCCGGAGGAAAGCGCAGAAGTAAGAATAGTTACAGTATAAGGAGCTTGTAAAAGTTCGGCAACTTTTTCATCCGCTAAGTAAAGTTCAACTTTGGAAATGCCGCGCCGGGCTGACGCCGCGATTTCGACAAGCACGGATTGCGCAACATTTTCATTATTTTGTGGACGCACAAAAGCCACGGACGGAAAATTTTCCGGTATATGGACATCGTCATAAAGCGTAGGCGGCGCTTCGGCGCGCAAACCCTGCTGCTGCCCGTAGCGGCGCACCGCGGCTTCGAAGTTTTCAAAATTCGGATCGGTTCCGGGATTTTCCGGGAGCGGCGCACCTAAATTATCCTTGTTCAGATAATACAACAGGGAATGAGCAACTTGGTAAGTGCGGGTTTCGGTAAGTTCCGCAGGAGTATATTCGGTGGCCAAACGATTAGTGATCGTATCAATTTTTAAAGTTACGGCTCCCATACCCTGGCCCCGTAAAATTGGATTAGCCACTGGTCGCGGCTCTGGTGCGGGAAATGATTCAACGGGCTTACCGACAAGCGCCCGGCGTAAAAAAGCATTCCAAATCGGCGCGGCCACGAGCACCCCGTCCGCGCCGCGTTTCATTTCAGTATTATCATTGTTGCCGGCCCAGACTCCGACGGCTAAACTAGGAGTAAATCCTAAAGTCCAGCCGTCGCGCCAGTCATTAGTGGTTCCGGTTTTCGCCGCCACTGGACGATCGCCTAAAATTAGGGGGCTATTGGCGCCAAAAACAAACGCCCGAGCAGAATTGTCTGTTAAGATGCTGATTAAATCGCGCACATACGGCGAACCAATGATTTGGCGTTCCCGCGGCGGCTTCCACTCCTCAAGTACGCGTCCGGAAGAATCCTCAACGCGCAAGATTGAACTGGTTGGAATATATTTGCCGTCCCGCGCGAAAGTGGCAAAAGCATTAACATGTTCAAGTAACTTTACTTCTCCTCCGCCCAGCACCAAGGAGAGCCCAAAACGACTGCGTTCTTTAAGGGTGGTGTAACCAAGTTTATCGGCTAAATCCAAGACGCGATTTATGCCAGTCAAGTAAATAGTTTTTACCGCCGGGATATTGAGCGAGCCGGCTAAAGCTTGGCGCATGGTCAGCAAGCCATGCTCTTTGTCGTCGTAGTTGTGCGGCTCATAATCTTTTGGTTCAGTTTTAAAAGTGGTAACGACATCCCAAAGCGGAGTGTCCGGCGTAAAACCTTTTTCAAACGCGGCGGCGTAAACCACCGGCTTGAAAGATGAGCCAGGCTGGCGCGGACGAAGCGTAACATTTACATTACCATCAATTTCTTCATTAAAATAATCTCGCGAGCCCACCATGGCCAGAATTTGTCCGGTCCTTACATCCTGCGCCAAAAGCGCGGCATTGTTTCCGCCATATTGCTTTTCATTTTTTTCGGCGCCTTGGAGGACTTCTTCCTCGGCAATTTGTTGTAAATTCCAATCCAGGGTCGTGGTTACTTTTAAGCCGCCCTGTTCAACAAATTCTTCACCAAACTTTTCAATTAACGCATCGCGTACAAAAAACACAAAATGAGGCGCTTTAATTTCTTCCCGGCGAGGTTTAACTTTGGATAGCGGGTCAACTTCAAGATAAGGGTCAACCTCTGCTTTGGAAGCATATCCCTCGCCCACCAGACTATTTAAGATGTAACGTACCCGTGAGGTAAGTTCATCCGCATGCGCGCCATAAGGTGATAAGCGCGACGGTGCTTGCGGAATAGCGGCAAGTATCGCGCCTTCCAGCAAGTCAAGATCTTTGGCGGATTTTTGAAAGAAACTTTGGGCAGCGGCTTCAATGCCATATAGGGTGGAACCATACGGAATTTCATTAAAGTACATGTTCAAAATTTCATCTTTTGAAAATTTGTTTTCAATTTTGTAGGAAAGCACTAATTCTTTGAGTTTGCGGGTTAAAGTTTTTTCGCGAGTCAAAACCGCGTTTTTAATAAATTGCTGGGTAATGGTTGATCCGCCGCGCAAGGGTCCGCCGCGGAAAATATTTAAAAAGGCAGAACGCAAAATACCTTTGAGATCGAATCCGGAATGTTCGTAAAAATCGCGATCTTCAGCGACTAAGGCGGCTTTGACGGCAGCCGGCGCAATTTGATCCAGCGCAATGGGCGTACGCTTAATATCGCCGTGCAAATCATAAAGGAGCACCTTGCCCTCGCGATCGTAGATTTTAGTGGAGATGGCTACCGTGCGCTCGATAAGTTTACCCGGTTCAGGAAGATTTCGGGAAAGCACGGCGATAGCCACGGCTAAAAAGGTTCCGCCGGCCAGCGCCAAAATCACCCCAATGATAATTAGGCGGCTTAAAACTTTTCCGGAAAAGAAAAAGCCCAGGATTTTACGCAGTAAGCGTGCTAAAATTGCGACCCCGGATGACGAAAACGGCCCGGCGCGGCGAGTACTTGATCGTCGAGCGCGGCGTGATTTACGACGCCAACTGCCGGGAGAGTGTACTTGAGAAGGTAAGCCAGCCATACCCGGTGCTACAACTTCGACCCTGCGGCAAAGCCGCACGAGTTAGAAGTGG
>CAZBUQ010000098.1:2022-3683 GCA_964495135.1 uncultured Gammaproteobacteria bacterium | reverse complement strand
CCGTGTTGTCTCAACCATCTTTACAAACGCTCCTTCACCACTTTTTAAAAGCTGCTCCATTTAATGGCCACTTACGCAAAGACGCCTTCGCCGCCGCAGGAGCCAGAGTATGATTTCTTTAAAACCAGCACGCATTAGCATAGCTAGGCCGCGCTATACCATTCTACTGCTTTCCCTTTAGTTTTCCAGAAAATCTCGTGAATTTCTTTGATCGCGGCCATCAGCTCTTGCGCGTGCTCCAAACTGACTTCTTGCTTGCAGGCTGAACACAATTTCGCCGCTTTCCAAAATTTTTTATGTAAATTCGGGAATTGCTCTAGATGCGTTTCCTTAAAATAATCCGTCCATAAAATCAAAAGCTCGCGTTTGGCCAGCTCGGCTTGCTCTTCTTTAATTTGAATGTAACGCGCTAGAGTATTGTGAAAATTTTTCCACGCAAGTGCATCTTCATGGTTTTTTGTTTGCTCAAGCGCAAGAATTTTTTTAGTCATGGAAAGCACGGCCTCCCCCGCGATACGCGCGGAAGCCGGATCATAAACTCCACATGGTCCATCACAATGAGCATGGACTGTTGGTGCGGCTGGAAGAATTCTTTTTAGCAAATTCACTAACCCACGCATAATTTTATTGTTTACTGGATTTAAGACGACGGCTCACTACCCAGACTGCCACGCCAACCAATATAGCCCAGAGCATAATTTCCCGCACGTGCGTGTGCGCCACTGGCGCGCCATGACCGGGATCGGCAAGCGCGGCCAAGGGGGACAATGCGAATATCGCGCGAATTAAATACTTCATACTTTTTTAGTATAACACATCACCGCAAAATTATCCATATTCCTTTTCAAGCCACGCCATGGCTTCCTCTTTCGTAGTAATCCGCGCGGAAAGTTGCTCCTCGCGAAGCGCGCGGATAATTTCGCCAACTCCCGGCCCAGCCGGGATTTTCAAAATCTTCATAATTTCATCGCCATTGATAACCGGCTTGTACGGAATACGTTTTTCTTTAATCGCGGCTTCCATGCGCTTTATCCTGGCCTGCATATCAAAAAGATTTTGCAAAGTTGGCGTGCCGCCTTTTGGAATGGTCGCGGATCCATCGCAAAACGCGAGCCGCAAAAGCTCTTCCCCGGGATTTTTATCATTGAAAAAATATTTTTCCACCGTCGCGGCTTTAAAATCTTCCGCTTTGGTGTGCAAGAGCAACAAATGGTGCTTAATCAGCCAATGCAGTTTATCGTAATCAACATGTAAGGGGCCTTCAACCATAACTGAAAGCACCAGGCGGCGGGCAATCTCGCGGGCAAGCTCCGCTCCAACGGTGTCGTGTTCATCAAAGCGCACGCGATCAACGCCATGTTCTTCCGGAGTCTTTAGCATAGGCGGCTTGCCAATATCGTGCAGAAGAATGGCCATGATGAGGAGGGCGTTGAGGTTCAACCTCTGGGATCGCAATCCCAGAGGTTGAACCTCTGTATATCCAAACGTCGCCGCATATTCTTCCGACCCCAACACCTTAAGCGCCAACTTTGTATGCGCCCAAACATCCCCTTCAGAGTGATACTCTTCCGGCTGGGGACATCCTTTCATTTTCAAAAGCTCCGGCATCAGCATCTCAAACGCTCCGAGGCGGCACTACTCCGTCGGCTAGAAAACCATCT
>CAZBUQ010000098.1:0-2012 GCA_964495135.1 uncultured Gammaproteobacteria bacterium | reverse complement strand
CGGGATCAGCGTAAAATGCTTTGAGCATTTCTTCGCTGACCATCTCGCGCGGGGAGACAAACTCGGCCAGCGGAGAAAGTACCGGCCGGGGCGCGTCAGCGCGTTTATCATTTATCCGCGGCATGACCGCTTTAAGAGCGTCCATCGTCGCGCCTTCCACAGCAAATCCGAACGCGCAGGCAAACCGCAGCGCCCGCAGCATCCGCGTATAATCCTCGTCAAACCGCTCGCGCGGCTGACCCACCGCCCGAATCACTTTCTTCTCCATATCTTTCATCCCGCCAAACGGATCAATCAATTCAAGTTTGGAATTTTGCTCATTTGGATTTGTTTCGGATTTCGGATTTCGGATTTCGGATTTCAAACGCAACGCCATCGCGTTGATGGTAAAATCCCTTCTCCCCAAATCTTCTTCAATCGCCAACCCATGATCACTCTGTACCTCCACGTCCCGATAACCTCCGGTTCCCCAAGCATGTTCCGTACGCGGAAGCGCCACATCAAACGATTCCAAAGACGCCGCTTTAAACTCATCATATCCCTCATCCGGAATAAACTTGTACACCCCAAAATTCCGCCCCACTAAATTAACAATCCCCTCCGACGCTAAAAACTCCTGCAATTTTCGGGCTTGCACCCCGCGCACCGCAAAATCATAATCGCGCGTCGCGCGACGCATCACCGCGTCCCGAACCGCCCCGCCAACTAAAAAAACCTCGGCCTCGGGATGGGCCTCAAATAATTTGGCAATCCATAAAAAATATGGCTTATGTAATTCTTTACTAAGTGTACCACCAAACATACGCGTATGGTGGGCGCGCTTGGACTCGAACCAAGAACCGCCAAGGTATAAGCTTGGTGCTCTAACCAATTGAGCTACGCGCCCATTGGTACTTATTCTAAACCATAAGCTTAATAATTTCAAGTGTTAATTAGAGTATGGTATTATGGCACTTATGAAGGAAACCCCGATCCAAACTCGTCCGCTATCCCAAGCTTCACTGCTCCACCGCGTATCACGCGCGATTCTCTTTTCTCTCGCCGCCCTGGTCTGGATCGCGGAATTGCTATACCTTCTGGCCGCCCGAATGGATCCGCTCATCCCGATAAACTGGACAATGTTTTTAGTCGGCGCGGGCGCCATCCAGATTTTTTTTGTTCCGGCGCTTGCCTTGGCTTTTCCGCGCGATGAATATTCGCCGCGCCGAGTGCTGACCGCGTTTTGGCTGATTGTCACTGGTGTATTTTGGGTATTTGCTCCGCTTTACGAATATCTCGCGCTTTATGATACCAGCCGCGCCGGTCTTATCTCACTGACGACCAACTATCTTTGGGAAGTGCCGGCAATTGGCGCGCTGATACTACTGCCGCTTTATTTTTATTTCAAACGCATTGTCTCCCGGGTTTTACGCGCTAAACAATTTTCACCCCAGGAACAGTTCGCGCTCCGTCGTAAACTTTCCCGTTTCCCGATTATCTCCGCGCTTTTTATGTTCGCGCTTGCCGCGATTGGACTGGCGGGCGGACTGTCCATCGCGCGATCTCAAATAATGCCGCCGCCGCGTGAAATGCTCAAAAGCATCGCGGATGTAATGACTATGGGATTGCTCGCGGCCACACTTTTCTTTTTTGTCCAGGGCGAGATTATCCGTCCCTGGCTGGAAAAACTCCCAACCGGTCAGGCCTATTTCCCGCTCAAGCGCAAACTCGCCCTTATTGTGGTAGTAATGTCGCTTTTCGCGTTTGTGGTCTATGTGCCGGTTTCATACAAACACAGCCAGGAGGTGCTCGGGTCCCAGCTCGTCGCGCGCGCCCAAAGCGCGCTTACCGAATTTGCCGCGCGATTTCCCGGAAGCGGTACGGCAGACGCGTTTCCGACTCTTGCAAAACCATACGTACCGGGCGCGCGCGGATACATTATCGCCATTGACAGCGCAGGCGCCATCATAACCCCGCACCCAAAAGGATTCACCCGTCTTTCCGAGGACCTGCGCTGGGAACAAGAGGCAAAC
>CAZBUQ010000097.1:0-3729 GCA_964495135.1 uncultured Gammaproteobacteria bacterium | reverse complement strand
TATGAATATCGGAAGAACCGCGAATAATCGCGTGTTCTAAAAGCGCATCCACAATGCGTACGACCGGAGCTTCTTGGGCGAGCTTTTCTATTGGCTGTTTGCTGGCTTTGGCAATTTGCGCGAATTCTTCCTCTAAACTTTTTTTGTATTGCTTGAGTCCGTCGCTCAAGCTGTCCGGATCAGTAATGGACAGATCAAGGATGAGTCCAGTCTTTTTTTCAATAAAGTCCAAAGTTTGTAAATCTTCAGGATCCAAAAGCGCGACTTTAAGTACATTACCTTCCTTAGCGTAAGGAACAATTTGGTGGGTGCGCGCGATTGGTTCAGCAATTGCATTAAGCACTTCCTTGGGGATAATTTGGCCTAAAAGCGAGATGTAGGGGAGTTTAAAAAATTGCGCGCCGGCTTTGTAAAGCAGTGACGGGGTTACCAGCCGTTTTTTTAAAACACACTCCTCGAGGGAAAGCGAAGTACACTCGGCCTCATGGGTGAGCTTGGCCAGGTCTTTCTTGGTCAGTATTCCATTGGCCTCCAAAATATCCGGGAGTTTTTGTACAGGAAGCATATTTGTTTTTGAATCTACGAGTAGCTGTTGATAAGTAGTACTTTAATTATAGCACAAAAGCCGCCAGTTGAGGCGGCTTTGTTGATTATTGCCTTGAGATTGCGCTATACTTTTGGTTGAACGCTGACAAAAGTGCGCCAGGCGCGGCCAGAGTCAAAGCGCGTGACTTTGCGTTTTTGGAATTTGACCAAACCGTCAATAAGCGCGAATAGGGTATCATCTTTTCCGCGCTTGACATTAACGCCCGCGCGAATTGGTGTACCGCGTTGGCGGACGATAATTTGGCCGTTTTTTGCAAACTGGCCGTCCGCGATTTTTACTCCGAGCCGCTGTCCATGAGAGTCGCGGCCCAGCGCTGTGGAGCCGCCGGCTTTTTTATGTGCCATATTTGAGTGAGTCAGGAATTATGAATCATGAATTATGATAGCATAGGGGTTTGACGCGTGTCAAGCGATCCATTATAATGGGGACATGTTACGCACCTGGGGCATATTCTTTCGCAACGCATTTATAACATACTCCTTGATTGGCACAGCCGCGCTTATTGTGGCTAACTTTCTTGTGCTGGGAGTTGGAATTGAGCCAAGCGCCGATCCGATTTTTTTGCATTATACAACGTACTTGGGGGTTGATTTTGTCGGCGCTTGGTACCTTGTCTATCTTATTCCGGTTTCCGCGCTTTGCATTGGAATTCTAAATACAGTGCTGGCTTATTTTTTTTCCCGGCGGGATATTCTTTTCGCGCAGCTTTTTACGGCAACCGCAACTCTGGTTGCTCTATTTTTGTTAATTTATTCCATTCTGGTGGTACGCCTCAATTCGTAGGCGAGAGCGATAAATATGCCCGGTGCGACAACTTCGACTGTTTATCAATTATTCGGCGTCAATCCAGTATAGCCAGCTTACTTATGTATAAATCCCATAATTATCTAACCACTTCTAACTCGTGCGGCTTTGCCGCAAGGTCGAAGTGTAGCACCGGGTATGCTATTTACTGAAGTTATTCGTATTTTTTTCCTCGCCGTGGCTTCCTTCGCTTTAGCTTTTCTTTTTGCGCCCATGCTTTTGCGATTTCTTGTTCGACATAAGCTTGGTAAGCAGATCCGTTCCGCCGCGCTCGCGCCAATTTTTGCGCGGTTGCATAAAAACAAGGAAGGCACGCCAACTATGGGCGGAATTTTGATCTGGGGCATAACCCTGCTGGTCCTTGTGGTAGTCTGGATCGCGGCGAAATTGGATGGTTCTTTTTGGAGCGCGCTTAACTTTTTTTCGCGTCCACAGACTTATTTGCCACTCGCCGCGCTTTTTGCAGCCGCGGCGGTTGGTATTGTTGATGATTTGTTTAACATTAAGCGTATTGGGCCCGCTGGCGGAGGGCTGCGTATGCGGCACCGCTTAATTTTATATACCGCTATTGCGGCAGTGGGCGCGTTTTGGTTTTATTTCAAATTGGAGTGGGATGTTCTGCATATTCCATTTTTTGGCAATGTTATAGTTGGCGCCTGGTACATTCCAATTTTTATGCTGGTTATTGTGGCGACCGGTTTTTCGGTAAACCAGACCGATGGACTGGATGGTTTGGCCGGCGGAGTACTGCTTTCGGCGTTTGCCGCGTATGCCGCTATCGCGTTTATTTTAGAGCGTTATGACTTGGCCGCTTTGCTTGCGGTGATTATCGGCGCGCTTACGGTATTTATTTGGTACAATATTTATCCGGCAAAATTCTTTATGGGCGATACCGGCTCAATGTCTCTGGGAGTAACTTTAGGGGTGGTGGCGATGCTGACCAATTATGCTTTACTGCTTCCGATTATCGGCGTAATTCTCGTTGTCGAGGCGGCTTCAACTATTTTGCAATTAGTTTCCAAGCGGTATTACAGGAAAAAAATTTTTCTCTCTTCTCCGCTGCATCATCATCTGGAGGCCAAGGGCTGGCCCGAGCCCAATGTGGTTTTCCGGCTTTGGCTCATTTCGGCGTTCGGCGCAATGGTTGGTGTCATTCTCGCTTTACTCGATCAAGGAGTGACTATTGGATGATATGTCCAAAAAGGTAAATCCACCCAATTACGTGTTTGTTGTTTTGCTTGGCACTCTTTCGGTATTTGGACTAATAGTTTTAGCTTCGGCTTCAGCGGTGTTTTCATATGAGCGTTTTGGAAGTAGTTTTTATCTGACTAAACATCAGCTTTGGTTTGGCGTGCTGCCGGGCTTACTTTTAGGTTTTATTGCTTTGCGGATACCGTATACTTTTTGGCGAAAAATTGCCCCGCTGCTTTATATGGCGACTTTACTCCTGTTACTTCTAGTTATCATCCCGGGAGTTGGCAGCAAATTTGGCGGCGCGCGCAGCTGGTTTACAGTTGGTTCATTGTCTTTTCAACCCTCGGAAATAGCCAAACTCACCTTGGTTTTGTACTTGGCGGCTTGGTTTGAAAAGCGCGGCGATAATCTTTTTGATTTTCGCGGCGCTTTTGTGCCGTTTACGGTTATTGTGGGAATTGTCGCGTTATTTGTTGTGCTTCAACCGGATGTGGGTACACTTTCCATTATCGGCGCGATTGCCCTTGCGGTTGGGTTTATCGGTGGCCTACATTGGCGACATTTGACCGGAGCCGTCGTCGCGGGTTTTGGTTTACTTGTTCTGCTTATTAAAGTTGCGCCATATCGGGCGGCGCGGCTAACCAGTTTTATTAATCCTGAACTTGATCCGCAAGGAATTGGTTATCATATCAATCAGGCCTTGCTCGCGGTTGGCTCGGGGGGATGGTTCGGCGTTGGTTTTGGCCATTCGCGACAAAAATTTCGCTATTTGCCCGAGGTAACCGGGGATTCAATTTTTCCAATCCTTGCCGAGGAGATGGGTTTTTTTGTGAGCGCGGCTTTTCTTATACTCACGGTCGCAATTCTTTGGCGCATGTTTCGTATTGCGGGCGGTACACCGGATACTTTTTCAAAATTAACGGTTCTCGGAATAGGAGCCTGGTTTGGAATTCAATCTTTTGTTAACATTGGTTCGATGTTAGGAATTTTGCCGTTAACCGGATTGCCGCTGCCGTTTGTATCATACGGCGGCACGGCTTTGCTTTCCGGACTTGTCGCCGTTGGAATTGTGGGAAGTATTTCGAGACATGCGAAGTAGCATAGAGCAAAGAGCGTAGGGCATA
>CAZBUQ010000096.1:0-3764 GCA_964495135.1 uncultured Gammaproteobacteria bacterium | reverse complement strand
ACCACGGCTTGCACCAATCCGACAAATATCTCCAACATCAAAAACGGCAGCGGTATGATATATGGTACCAGAAACAGCATAACAATCAAGAGCACTTCCCCGGCAAAGATATTCCCAAACAAACGAAAGGAGAAGGAGACGATTTTTGCCAGCTCGGCAATCAATTCCAGCGCGCCTACAAATGTGCCGATAAAATAGGGTTTTTTCCATGGCGGCACGAGAAACTTGCCCGCGTACTTAAACGCGCCAAGCACTGTGATGCCGAGAATTTGCGTGGATAACACCGAAACGAGCGCGACCGCCAGCGTGACATTAAGGTCCGCGGAAGAGGAACGAATAAAGGGAACTAGCACTGCTTTCCCATGATGCGTCTCCCACAAACCAATGGTTCCCAACCCCGGGATAATCTCAATCAAATTAGAAAGAAGCACAAACAAAAAAATCGTCATCACCACCGGGAAAAATTTATACGAAAGTTTGCGATCGCCGGTTACGCTGTCCATAAGTCCAAGCGCGTTCTCAAATAATGCTTCCACCAGATTCTGCACGCCGCGCGGGACTATGCTCAATTTTCCGCGTACCATGAGCGCCAGTCCAACCAATACCAAAATCACGAGCCACGCCATGGGCAAGGTATTTACAAACGGAAACGAGCCGATGTGGAAGAGGGGTTCAGGAGCAAGAGAGATATTCATGGCATTGTGGTAAATCAAGTAAATCAGGTAAATCAGGCAAGTCAAGCAGCTTGATTCACTTGATTTACTTGTCTCGCATGATTTACTTATTTATGATCTTCATCGCCTTAAAATACACCAGCCACGAGCTCACGACAAGCGAAATAAATATTCCAGCAAGTAGCAGCCATGGACTGGTATCCAGTTTACGGTCAAGCAATCGACCGCCTAGAGCAAGCACTACCAACGGCACCGCAATAGTATACCCCAATTCCCAGGCAAGTGATAGTGCAGACCATGTTCCACCGTCTTTATCGTTCGAGCTCTCTAGACAACCTTCTTCTTCATTACAATCCATAATTTACAAAATTTACCTAGTATACCAACTTAATCCAAGACAGTCAAGGGTCTTTTATCAACACCCTAAAAACTGCCCTATTTTGCAAGTTTTTCAAGCAGAATCCCGACTTGCTTTCCCCAAGTAAACTCATGCAACACTCGTGCTTTAGCGTTCTTCCCGAGTTCACTACGCAATACTTCATCATTTAGTAATTGCACGCAAACACGCGCAAGTGCATTTGCGTCAGTCGGGTCAACCAGCACTCCGGTTTTGCCATCCAATATCGCCTCGCCCTGTCCCCCGCTCCAGCCACCGACAGACGGCTTACCAAATAATGCAGCTTCCAAAAATGCTAGCCCAAAACCTTCCACATCCGGCCCAATCTGTCGTGAGGGCATTACAAATAAATCACACATGGAATAATAAGCCGCGCGTTCATCGTCGGCAATTTGTCCGACAAAACGCACAGCCGGCTGTATTTTTAAATCTTCAGTTAACTTTGCAAGTTTTGCTAAATATGGTCCATCGCCAGCGACCACATAAACCGCATTAGGAACATGCTTCAAAATTTCCGGCATCGCTTTCAAAGCCAAGTCATGGCCTTTGCGTTCCACCACTCTCCCAAGCGTAAGCATGACTTTCTTACCCGTGAGGCCCAACTTGCGGCGCACAAGTTCAACATCTTCCGGTTTTACTTCCGGATCAATCGTGGGACACGGATACACAACTTCTATTTTCCATTTTCTATTTTCTATTTTCTCAATTTCACCTCTTGTAAACTCACTATTTGCCACGACTAACTTCGCCTGCGCCAAAATCTTTTTCAAAAGCCGCTGCTTCCGCCATGATTTTTGCGCCATAAGCACATCCATTCCGTGCGTAAACACGACGTATGGTGTGCGTTTGCGCAAAAGATACGCAATCGTGCCTAATGGCAAAACTTGACCAACAAACAAATAATCATACTTCGTACGTTTACCCTCCTTGCGCACTGTAAAATAGCCACGCAACCATCGCGGCCACAACCAGCGCCCTAGCAATTTTGTCGAGATTACCTCCACCGTATATCCTTGTCGCTGCAACTCTCCGACCAATCCCGCCCAGTAGGATGCAACCCCACCTCTTTGTGGTGGATACTCTAATGTAATTAAAAGAATTTTCATATCGTCTTCCTTCTTACATATTCCCGCAATGCTGGCTTCATCCATTCAAACGCGATCTGGTTCCACGGAATGCGCGAGCGGGAAAAAAATTGCGCTTCACTCACGTCATCTGCCGGAATAATTTTTTGCCTTGGCATCTGCGCGACGTACAACAATGTTAGCGTATGGTATTTAAAATGCTTAAACTTGTATAGATCTGGATATGATGTAATGTAACGTAGCCGCGAAATAGCAATACCCAATTGCTCTTTGATTTCACGCCGCGCCGCATCTTCGGCACTCTCCCGAAATTCAATAAACCCACCGGCAATATCCCAATATCCCTTCCTCGGTGCGTACTTTCGCTTAACCAGCAATATCTCTCCCTTAGCATTTTCTATAATAACTGACGCAGTCGGACCCGGATTAATGTAAAAATCAAATCCGCATTTTTTGCAAGCCAGATGCCGTGACGTCGTCTCCGTAAGCTTAGCACGACAGCGCGGACAAAATGTAAACCGCATCATAGAATCTTAATTTCATGCTGGGTTATGGTTTGGTTATCTTTAAAATAAAAATTGCCGATAAAATTTTTACCTTCCAAAAGCAATGGCAACCAATATTTATCATCAGCCCACATCTCGTCAAACGGAATCGCTGAAAGATCAAACCACTTTGGCTGCATTTCCTCGGTCTCTTTTGGTTCTCCTTCAAAATCTTGCGTAGAAAAAACATGCACCTCCAGTAATTCCGGAAATGTTTCAA
This sequence comes from uncultured Gammaproteobacteria bacterium, assembly GCA_964495135.1. GTDB lineage: Bacteria > Patescibacteriota > Patescibacteriia > GWA2-47-26 > GWA2-47-26 > CAZBUQ01. The sequence goes on along the minus strand of CAZBUQ010000096.1, from coordinate 843 downwards.
TCTCAAAATTCAGCACGCCGCGATGGCGCAAGTTATGCGGTATTACTTCGATCTCCTCAACTACTTCACGTCTCGCGGCATCTTCAATGGCCTCACCCGTCTCTACATGTCCGCCAAAACCATTCCACTTTCCTTCCCCAAACCCCCGCTTTTTCTTACCGAGTAAAATATGGATGTCGTTGTGAATCACACATAGTGTCAGCAAGGTTTTTTTCATAACGCACCTTTCTCAAGAAGTTCTTTAAAATATCGATCCAGACTATCGAGTTTGAATAATTCCTCACGACTAAACCAGCGATACTCGTCATGATCACCATCAAGTACCGGCTCGCCTTCAATTTTCCCAACATAGGTAAGCCGCACCACGTGCCGTGCCGGATTTCTTAAAATGTCTTGTGCAGCAACCAGTCGCGGCTCCTCAACTAAATCAAGACCTACCTCCTCCTTAATCTCGCGCTTTAAATTTTCAAAAAGCGGTGTACCAGACTCAATCCGGCCGCCTACAATATCCCAACGGTCGCCTTTCACCTCCGGATATTTTTCCGACGAGCGATGTAACAACAAAAACTTCCCCTCCGGATTTTTCAGCATTATCTTAACCCCGACTTGCAGTTCCATAAAGGTTAATTATTGAGCCAGATTTTGAATATCGCCAATACGGAGCGCCAGAGACGCTTCGTATGCTTTCTCCAAGTCCATTGGGAATTTGTGTTCTTCGCTTGAATTTTTAGGTGCTTGGGCAAAATCCATATTTTCATTCAACAACGCTTCATCAAGGGTAAAGAGTTTTCCGCTTTGTGCTTGTGCAAGAGTTAGCTGTTGAAAAGTGTTAAGTTTGAGATT
>CAZBUQ010000095.1:0-3808 GCA_964495135.1 uncultured Gammaproteobacteria bacterium | reverse complement strand
CCTTTTAGGGTATGATCATGTCGAAGAAGAGGAGGCGAGGAGGATGGAGAGAATTGAGGAAAAAATTTTGGAGCCACTAGCCAATAGGGTATAGCCACCAGTAATTCAACACCACAATCCTAGTGGCTATTGGCTAAACCCTAGACCCCCCACAATTATGCTTTCGATAAAACGATTATTTAAAAGTTTCCACTACGCCTCACGCGGGATTGCGGTGGCGTGGAAGTCCGAGCAATCTTTTCGGGTGCAAGTTTTTGCCGCTCTGATTGTACTTCTGCTAATTTGGTGGTTCACCGTACCGCTTTGGCAGGCCATTGCGCTGCTCTTGCTGATTATTTTGGTGCTGACTTTAGAGTTAATCAATAGTATTTTAGAACGGTTTGTTGATGTGTTCAAACCGCGCATCCATCCTATGGTGCAAGAGATTAAAGATCTCATGGCCGGCGCGGTACTGATTGCGTCAGTTGGGGCTTTGATTGTGGGATTGCTTATTTTTCTACCATACTTTTTTAACCTGACGCCTTAAGCGGAGTGAACACAAAATGTGTTCAATATATCCACATTGACACTTTGGACAGTGTTCTTTTTTTAGTTTATGATTAATAGTGAATTATGCCCGGTGCGACAACTTCGACTATTTATAATCATAGCGTGTCTAGATCGTCTCGCTGGCTGGCCTATGTATAATCCTCATTATTATGTAAACACTTCGAAACCGTGCGGCTCCGCCGCATTGTCGAAGTTGTAGCACCGGGTTATGACTAATGAACCATTCATTGTTGGACTAGACGTGGGCTCTTCGTCCGTTCGTTTGGCCGTTGGCCAGCGGGTAGCCTCCGGCAATAGTTCGGATTTGCAAATTGTGGGAGTTTCGGAAGTTCCGGCGCAGGGGATCTCGAAGGGCGTCATTTCTTCAATTGAAGACGCGACGGCTTCAGTTTCCGCTTGTATAGAAAAAGCCGAACGTGTTTTGGGCGCGCCACTGGAGCGTGCCTGGGTTGGAATTTCCGGCATACATATTTTAACCGAAGAGTCGCGCGGGGTTGTGGCTGTGGGAAAGCCTAATGGTGAAATTACTGAAGAAGATGTCGAGCGTGCGATTGAGGCGGCTCGCACGGTAGCCACCCCGCTTAACTACGAAATTTTGCACGTTATACCGAAAAGTTTTACTGTGGACGGTCAGTCCGGAATTAAAGATCCGGTTGGCATGACTGGAATTCGCCTCGAAGTTGATGCCCAGATTATTCAGGGCTTAAGCTCACAAATCAAAAATTTAAGCAAGTGTATTTATCGCACCGGTTTTGACATTGAAGATTTAGTTCTAGCCATTTTAGCGACCGCGGAGAGCGTTGCGACCGCGCGGCAGAAAGAATTGGGCGTGGCAGTGGTAAATATCGGCGCGTCCACCACGAGTTTTGCGATTTTTGAAGAAGGCGATCTTTTAAGCGCGGGCGTGATTCCAATTGGTGGCGACCATATTACCTCCGATATTGCCATTGGCCTTCGGACCTCGATTGATGTGGCGGAACGGGTCAAGCTTGAACACGGTACGACTTTAACCAAACAAGTGAATAAAAAAGAGGAGATTAATTTGGAAGATTTAGGCGGGGAGCAGGAAACGGTGTCGCAAAAATATGTGGCGGAAATAATTCAGGCGCGGGTTGAAGAACTTTTTGAAAAAATTGATCGCGAATTAAAAAAAGTTGGACGTTCCGGAATGTTGCCATCCGGAATTATCTTTACCGGCGCGGGCGCAAAACTTACCGGATTGATTGAGTTAGCCAAAGATAAATTACGTTTGCCGGCATCTTTGGGTTATCCCGGCGCGGTTACATCCGTTTTGGATCGCGTGGGCGATTTGAGTTTTTCAACGGCGGTGGGCTTGGTAGTCTGGGGATCGGCCATGGATCGCGCGCATTCCAAAGTTGATCGGTTTGGAAAATTATTTTCGCTTAAAGGTCTAGATCGCGTTACAGGAAGAGTTAAGAAAATATTTAAGTCGTTAATACCATAAGGTATGCCAGAGGTAAAACCAGAAATCGAAACCTTTGCAAAAATAAAAGTCGTGGGCGTTGGGGGGTCAGGAGGATCGGCGCTCAATCGCATGATTCAAGGCAAGATTCGTGGCGTGGAATTTATTGCCATGAATACGGATTTGCAGGCCTTGCATTATTGTCTTGCCCCAAACAAAGTCCAGCTCGGTCGGGGAGTGACACGCGGACTCGGGTCCGGAATGGATCCGGAAATGGGGCGGCGCGGCGCGGAGGAATCACAAAATGAAATTCGCGACGCTTTGAAAGGCGCGGATATGGTCTTTGTTACTTGTGGTCTTGGCGGCGGAACCGGTTCGGGGGGCGCGCCGGTGGTGGCGGAGATTGCCCGCGACAGCGGGGCACTGACTGTGGCGGTGGTAACCCGCCCGTTTAGCTTTGAAGGCGCGCAGCGCCAAGATATCGCGGAGCGCGCGCACTCCGAGCTGGTGGAGCGGGTAGATACGATTATTACTATTCCCAATGACCGCATTTTACAGATTATTGACAAAAAGACCTCACTTCTGGATGCTTTTGAAACCGTGGATGATGTGTTGCGCCAAGGCGTGCAGGGCATTTCCGAGCTCATCACAATACCCGGACTGATTAACGTGGATTTTGCGGATGTGAAAGCAATTATGTCGCATGCCGGATCAGCGCTCATGGGTATTGGACGCGCTGCGGGCGAAACTCGAGCCGTAGAGGCCGCGAAGTCCGCGATTGCCTCGCCTTTGCTGGAACTTTCCATTGATGGCGCTAAAGGCATTCTCTTTACGATTTCCGGCGGTTCGTCACTGTCCATGCATGAGGTTAATGAAGCCGCAAAGATTATTACGGGCAACGCGGATACGCACGCGAAAGTTATTTTTGGCGCTGTGCTGGATGAAAGCCTTAAGGACGAAGTGAAGGTTACCGTCATTGCGACTGGATTTTCCGGAGCCCCGCAACCCATGCCCTATCTGAAAACTCTCGGCACGCCAGCAACGGTTGGTGCCTCCTCATATAGCGCACCGACCTTCCGCGATACTGCGGCGAAGAAAGAGGAGCGTGCCGCTTCGCAGGCTCAACGAGCTTTTGAAGTAAAAACTGTGCGCCGCGAAGAACAAAAATCCGCGCCTATCAAAGCGGCATCTAAAAAAGAAGAGGAAGAAGATTTAGAAATCCCGGCGTTTATTCGAAGAAAACTTGGATCATAGCGAAACGGATGGCCCATCATAGATTTCAAGCAGGCCCTGTGGGCCTGCTTTACGTTAAACGCACGATCATGAAAATGGTTATCCACCCAATGTTATCCACAGCAATTAAATTGTTACGGCGCTTGGCTGGAAAAACTCAATGAATACAAGCATATTCGGACAGATTTGACAGTGTCCAGTACGTTTCGTGTACAATGGTTTAGGAAGGACGGAAAATACCTTTCACACGTAAGGACTGTGTAAAGAAAGGTATCTTTTTTTCTCTGTTATAAATAGGACTAAAATAAACACGAAAAATCACGAAATTATGTCGCCCACTGCTTCTTCTTCAACCTATACTTTTTCCACTAAACAAGATCTAAAATCCGCCCGCAAGGTAACGAGTGAGGAAATTTGGAAAGACGGAAGGGAATTAGGTTTTGCTGATAACGCCATTAAGGTGATTGAGAAGCGCTATCTGGTGCGCAACGAGCAAGGCGAAATTATTGAAACTCCCAAGGGTATGTTTCATCGCATGGCGCGCTCTTTAGCAGAAGTCGAAACTCACTATGGGGCGGATGAGACGCAGGTAAAATTTTGGGA
>CAZBUQ010000094.1:0-3808 GCA_964495135.1 uncultured Gammaproteobacteria bacterium | reverse complement strand
GAGTGTTAGTTCCGCCAATATCCACTACGATGTACATATATTGAAACCGCAATACGAATTATTGAGTTTCCGTGAGTTGTTCCAAAAATTGTAGCACATGCGCAACTTGAGGAAAGATTAACTCCGCATGTGCGGAGGCCTTGCCCACTTTGATGGCATGCGCGCCCTTCGGTAAAGATTTGAATAAATCCTCATCAGTGCGATCATCGCCAATGGCGAGGATGTAATCATATTTTTCCTTATCAAGTAATTTTTTTGCCGCCAGACCCTTATTAATATTTTTGTTGCGTATCTCTATCACCTTGTTTCCGCGTAAAACATCCAGGTTTTCTTTGGCGGTTAGCGCGGTTAGTTCTTCAATCAGTTCCTTTGCTCGGCTTTCTCCCAATTCCGGATAAGCCGCACGGAAATGCCAAACCAGAGAAAATTCTTTTTCCTCAACAAATGCGCCGGGCAATCTATCAGAATAAGCATCCAAGATTGGATAGATACGCTCTTTCCATTGTGTTTCCTGTTCATTTAATAATTGCCAGTCCGTTTGCCTCTTCTTAATCCACGCGCCATGTTCGGCAATGAGATTAAGATTAAGATTGCCAAACCAACGCGCAAGTGTGGCGCGATCGCGGCCGCTGATTAAGACCACTTCATTCTTTGGATTGGCAGTCAGTTTCCCTAACGTAGAAAGTAGTTTTTCAGAGGGCTTGGCAAGATGTGGCGCGGATGCGAAAGTTACAAGAGTGCCGTCGTAGTCTAGAAATAAAATCCGCTTTCTCGCGGAAAGAAATTTCTTGAACAAACTATCCTTTAACGCGGTGGTATTTTTGTGGTTTGTAGTACGCTCTAACTGTTTTACTTTGAGGTTTTTGAGAGTATTTAAAAATTCGGTTGCCCATTTTCCAATGCTGTAACGTTTTAGGCGTCTTTGCATAAGGTCTAGACGGTATTTTTGTTCTTCCTCCGGCATAAGGAAGGCCTCCTTGATGGAGTCGGCAATATCGCGGATTGAGTTTGGATTAATAAGCAGCGCTTCCCCAAGTTCTTTTGCGGCGCCGGTCATCTCGCTTAAAATCAATACACCTTTTTGGTCGCGCGTATGTGCGGCTACATATTCTTTGGCCACAAGATTCATACCATCACGCAGCGGCGTTACCAGCGCGACATCACTAACCAAGTAATGAGCCAGCAGCTGCGTAAAAGGCAGCGATTTATATTGATAAAGAACAGGAGTCCAATTTACACTGCCGAGTTTACCATTTAATCTGCCGACGATCTCGTCAATCTTTGTTTTTATCTCTTCGTATTTGCCAACTCGGTCGCGAGAAGGGACCACGCTTAAAATTAAGACAATTTTTTTGTGCCACTCCGGATTTTCCTTCAAAAATAATTCATAGCCGTGCAGACGATTGAGTATTCCCTTCGTATAGTCTAAGCGATCAATAGATAAAATTACCTTCATTCCTTGGAGCTTGCGCTTGAGTTTTTCAAGTTCTTTCAAAACCTCCGGGTTATCGTAAACGCCCGCGTAAGTTTCAAAGTCAATTCCCATGGGAAAGGCCTCGGCGCGCACCGTATGATCCGGAAGATTAATCTCGCCCATAGTGTGTTCGTAGCCGAAGACTCTTGCGGCCGACCGCAGGAAATCCTGGGTATAATCATAGGTATGAAAGCCAACAAGATCCGCGCCTAATAGCCCATCAACAATTGAGCGTTGCCATTTGCGCGGGAGGAGTCTAAACATTTCATAATTTGGAAAGGGGATATGCAGAAAAAAACCAAGGGGCACCTCCGGTTGTTTGTCGCGCAATAGTTTGGGTAAAAGCATTAAATGATAATCGTGAACCCAAATCAAGTCTCCGGGCCGAAGGATTTCCAGTATTGCATCGCGGAATAATTCGTTGACGCGTTTATAGTAGGCCCAATAATTTTCATCATAATTAACATAAGAGGGGAAATAATGAAAAAGCGGCCAGATAGTCTCGTTGCAAAAGCCGTAGTAGAATTTTTCGGCCGTGCGTTCAGTCAAAAAGACCGGATGGCAGCGCGATTCCCGGTTTAGTTTTTCGATAATCTCGGCGCGAGATTTTTCTTCAACCGCCGTTCCTGGCCAGCCGATCCAAAGGTATTCAAAATTCTTTTCCGCCCCTAATTTGGATTGCAGATATGTTTTCAACCCGGAAACTAATCCGCCCCCGCTTTCCTCAAAACTATATTGACCGCCGCGGCGACTCACGCTTACCGGAAGACGATTGGACACAATTAAAATGCGTTGGACTTTCATGATGATTTTATTTGGGTCTATTGCTGATGATTTTTTCGAATAGTTCAAATTCGCGCTGAATCAGAGTGGTAATTAAAAAATTCTTTTTTACGTGCGCGTGGCCCGCATTCCCAAGTTTGGCGCGTAATCCGGCATTGGCTAAGACAGTGTAACACATCCGCGCCGCTTGGGTCACGTCTTTGCAAAGGAATCCATTTTTGCCGGAGATAACTTGGGTAGATATTCCACCCACGGGCCGGGCAATCACCGGCGTTTTCTTCCAAAGCGCCTCGGAAACAGTTAAACCGAATCCTTCTTTAAGAGACCATTGCAAAACCACGCGGGCTTCCGTTTGCGCCGCGTTTACCAGCAGATCATTACGCGCAGTCAGCACATGAATATCCGGATCATTTTCTTTGGCGGCAATGACCTGCTCAAATATTTTAGGGCCTTCGGGATCGTCACCGGCGAGGTCGCCAAGAAGAAGTAATTGTAAACGGGGTAGGCCTTGCTTTAAAAGTCGATAAATCGCGATAACCCCGAGCGGATCCTTCCATTTATCAAAGCGACTAACTTGGGCAATAAAGGGACGTTCCAAATCAAGGTCAGTCTGCCGGCTTAAGATGCGCATACATTCTGTTTTTGAAAGCAGGCGATTTTTAGAGGTTAAAGGATCTATTGCCGGCGGGATAATGTATTGTGGAATTTTTAAATCCGCGCGTTTATATGAAGCGTGTGAAATTATAGTCGCGTTATATTGCACAACCCATCGGCGCAGTTTTTTCCAAAGCGGAGGATATGGCGCGGATAAGTCCACATGACAGCGCCAGATCCAGGGTTGGCGGCGTTTTGAAAAATATTCAATAAGACCGACGGCTTGCGGATCGTGGATGACCACTAAATTATGATGGTCAAAGTGGTTAAAAAGACTGGTTTTTTCCAGGACATCATGGTAAAGAGCAAAGTCTGTTTTTGAGAATTGTGTTTTTTCGCCTTGCAGAGCGTTGTGTAGGCGTTTGGTAATTTCAAAAAAACTGGGAGTGCCGGGCAGAAAGCGCCAGCCCATGCGGATGCCCAGCTGATCGGCTAAGGGTACGATTGAGTTTAAAAGTTCAGCAACTCCGCCAGCGGCGGCTACGCTGTTGACGTGTACAATTTCCTGGCCATGAAGTTTTTCCGCTGCCTGTTCAATTTTTAGATACTCTTTTTTCCCTACAATCGGTAGGTAATCATGCAAAGAAACCATAATTTAGCCAGTATAGCATATCCTTGACACTGGGGCGAATTGGTGTTAAGGTGAAGACGCGCAATCGAAAAAGGAGGAAACGTAAAATGGCTCTTAACATCCATGGCAGGCCGGCGGTGTGGTATGTTGATGGCGATTCGGAGTGTCGTGAGGCCGTGGTTTTCGGCCTCCTGGACTACGCGGAGGTTACGACCTTTGCGGATCCAAGCAGCGCGCTTGACGCGCTTCAAAAGACGGCGCATCCGGAGGCGGTCATCGCGGACCTCGCGGTTTCCAACCGAAACGGCCTGGAGTTCCTGCGCGCG
>CAZBUQ010000093.1:0-3815 GCA_964495135.1 uncultured Gammaproteobacteria bacterium | reverse complement strand
CATCACTCAGTTGTTTGCTGGTCACCATTGGCTTCTTTTTCCGTTCTTCCACAATCTTATTCGCAATCTCGCGTGCCAACCGTTCTTCACCGTACTCCCGCAGTAACTCGGCCAACTGCGCTTGATTCCAGCCGTTTATAATTTCTGCCGCGCGCACGCCCCGCGACGCATCAAACCGCATGTCCAGCAACTCATCCTTCTCAAACGAGAATCCCCTGCCTCGCTCAAGTGTCGAGGAAGAAAATCCTAGATCAAGAAGTATGCCGTGCACCGGCCCGAATTTCTGCTCCTTCACAATCGCGCCAAGATCGCGAAAATTCCCCTGCGCCAATACCAACCGTCCTTGTGTTATGTGTTTCGTGTTACGTGTTACGTGCTCAATGGCTTTCTCATCCGCATCAATCCCGAGAAGCCGCCCATCTGGCGCGATCCGCTCCAGTACGGCAAAGGCATGCCCACCGTCGCCCAAGGTGCAGTCAATAAAATTTTGATTCTGTTTTGGGTCAAGGAACTTCAGCACCTCTGCCATCATGACCGGCACATGTGCCATACCCTAAATTCCGTACTCTTTTAACTCGGCCATGGTCTTTTCTAGCCCACCACCTTCTGCGGTTTGATACTTTTCCCATTGCTCGCCATCCCAAATCTCCAATCGGCTGCCAGTCCCAATAATCATGACTTCTTTTTTCAATTGCGCATGCGCTTTTAAATACTCCGGAACTAAAACGCGTCCAAGTGCGTCCAGTTCTACCTCCATTGCGCTGCTAAAAAACAAACGCGCAATGCTGCGTGCGCTGGCCTGGCTCACTGGTAACTTATTTACCTTTTCGGCAAAATTCAGCCACTCGGCTTGCGGATACACAAACACGCATCCTTCCAACCCGCGCGTAAGCACCACAGTCTTACCGAGTTCAGGACGAAGCCGCGCCGGCATTGGTAGCCGCCGCTTGGAATCCATAGTATGCGCGTATTTTCCTGCTAACATATCCGGTAGTGAAAGTTCGACTTAAAATTAGATGTTTTGGCGCATTTCGCGAAGAAAATTCCGAATTCGGAAACTTTCCTAGCTAAGTACGGTAGTGGACCAGTCGCTGTCGAACTTCTACTACCGGACATAGCCAAAATAAGGACTTTTGCTTTTTATTATCCACAGTTGTCCACAGTTTTATCCACTTTTTACCACTTTTTCATTTTTGTACCTATATTATAACACAAATTTTCCCACCTATCAAACCTGTCAAATAAACAAAAAACCTCCTGATTTAGAGGAAAACTGGATCAAATGCCTGTTATTGCTCTGAATCTATGTGGATAACCGCCTTGATCGCACTTTTCGATGGTAAGCCACGGCAAAACGATGGGCTTCATCGCGCACGCGTAAAAGCAAATCCTTATAATTTTCCACGATACGAACGAGTTCGGGATTGTCTTTTTCAAAAATTGGCCGGTCTTGTTTACGCTTAAAACCTTTGGCAATACCAACGATTGGTATATTTATACCACGCTCGTGGAGCACCTCCCTTGCCGCATTCACTTGTCCCCAACCGCCATCAATCACGATGAGCTCGGACCGTGGCCAGCTTGTATGGCGAAACCGTCGCGCCAGCACTTCGCGCATCATAGCCATATCATTTATTCCGCGCACGGTTTTAATCTTAAAACGCCGGTACTCACTTTTTTCCGGCTCGCCATCCCCAAACACCACCATTGATCCCACCGCGCTGGTCCCGCTGATATTGGAAATATCATACCCTTCAATGCGACCGAAAATGTTAATCGCCCCGGCGCGCAAGGGTGCTAATTGCGAATGAGACCCGAATTTGCGAATCTGCGAATTCGAAATTCGTAAATTCGAGCAGAATTCGTAATTCGCACCCTTAAGACTTCTTATGTTCGATCATAATGTCATGGAATAGTTTGTCTTGTTTTACTTCAATTACTCGCTGTTTGCATAACTCCAGCAAGGCTAGAAAGCTCACAATTACTTCGGTCTTATCCCCGGCCTGGCCGCCCACAAAATTTTTAAAAGAGGTCGTCAGCTTTTCTAAAATTAAATCGCGCAATTTTTGAATACGCTCCTGAATGGAAATTGCTTTGAGCACGATTTTTTTAGGAATCCGTACCAGCGGCTCTAAAGCTTTAAGCACAACCAAAAATGCTTCGTGCAAACCCCCGACTTTTAATTTTTCCGGCGGACGAAAGACCCTGTCTATCGGCATCTTATCGCGGAAATACACAAAATGCTTTTTATTTACCAAAGCTTCGATATTGCGCGAGGCATCATGATAAAGCTTTAAAAGTTTAAGTTGGTGCTCCAAAGCCGGGCCTTCCTCGTCTACCTGCAAATTTGGAAACAGCGCTTGGGATTTAATCAACAAAAGTTTGGAAGCCACCAGCAAAAAATCCGCCACTTCCTCCGGCGGAAGTTTTGCCTCACGCACCATCTTTAAATAATCCTCGGCAATTTTAGCCAGAGCAACCTTAGTAATATCCAACTCCTCCCCTTCAATCATGGAAAGCAGGAGATCCAGCGGCCCTTCAAATTGTTCGAGTTTTACCGCAAACGGCATAAGCATTTTTGTGTACGAATTACCTGCCTGCGGCAGGCAGGCGAATCTTGCACGAATATTACGAATATCGTCAATTCAAATTCGTTGTATTCGCAATGTCATTCGTTGATTCGTACATAGTGTACCAAACCCCGGCGGGGTTGACAAAAGGTTTGTTTTATGTTATCATTAACATAGTACAAAATTCCCATTCGTATGAATGGGTGCTTGTCGAAAGACAAGAACGGGGCAAACGGCTATCCTCCCCAAACAGGATAGCCACCACTAGGAGGTGACGCATGACGCGTCTCATTGACAAGCAGGTTGCGATCGTAGGTGGCCCGGACCGAATGGTCTTCTTTCTGGCCTTGGTGGAGTTCTACCTTCACAGGGTGGTGAACTTCCAGTACCGCCCCGAAGACGGCGGACCGGCCCATCACGACGAGGTCGTGATCCTCGGCATCGAGGCCGAGGACGGCTCCGGCCAGAACTGGCTGTTCAAGGGCCGGTTCGAAGCTGGCCAACCCGTACACGGCTACTACAACATCCGCCACCGCACCGGCTGGATCGCTCCTAGCGAGGCCAAGTAGTCCCCGCCCCTTCCCACCACTCATCCTCGCGACCGCGTTCGTGAGCCCCGCCCCGCGATCACGATCGCTGGGCGGCTTTTTTTTCCCCTCCTTTCCTCCCACTCAAAATGTATTCTGCGCTGACAGTATACCCGCGCCTACCTTTTCTTCCCGTACACTCCCATCTTTCCCCCACTCGCCTTCATAAAATCCTTGGTCTTCATCTCCAGTGAATCAGTGTACGTTCCGGCCCCCGCGATAACCCGTTTGGCGCGGGCAAACGCGCGATCCACCAGGACTTCGGTGCCCTTGTACATTCCGCCAAAAGCCGTCATTGCTCCGGCTTTAACTTTGAAAGCTTTGGCCATCAGTTTTTCCGACGCCAGCTCCACTTTTTTCGCCTTGAGCGCCTTTTTCAAGGCCTGAAAATCAACCTGATATGACGCAGGCACCACCACAATAATATGCCGTTTTTTATCCGCCACAACATGGAGGACTTTGGGAATCTCATTAAGCTTTGCCTTCATCGTGGCCGCCGCGTCGTAAGCGGTATAGACGGTCTTATGCGCGATAGGTTTAGCTTTGATTTTCAACGCGGTAAGGTAGTTAAGGACTTTTTTGGGTATAGGCATATAAACACGGAACTTATGCGGAACTTTTGCAGAACATATACGGAATCCGTATAGGTTCCGTTATA
>CAZBUQ010000092.1:1829-3829 GCA_964495135.1 uncultured Gammaproteobacteria bacterium | reverse complement strand
TCGCATTATTGTAGCGCGCATTATTCGGGTGGCGCTCGGATTTTTAGGTATTGTGGCGCTAGTGCTTATTCTCTACGGCGGGTACATGTACATGACTGCGGCGGGCAATGAAGAGCGGATTACCACAGCCAGGAAAATTCTTATTAACGCGGTGATTGGATTGGCGATTATTTTGTCCGCGCTGGCCATTGTCCAGTTTGTGATTCGCGCGCTAACTCGCGACGTTACCGCTCCGCCGATTCCGCCACGCGCTGCTGCGCCACGCGTGGGCGGCGGCCCGCTTGGCTCCGGAATTATTGAGAGCCATTATCCGATGCGCGGGGCAACTGAAGTGGCGCGCAACACCCGTATCGTGATTAGTTTTAAACAGCCGATTGACCCGGCCAGTTTAGCCGTAACCACTGCGCAAGACGCGCAAGGCCAGCCAAAATATTTTGATGCTTTTGATGATGATGGTGATGGTGAGACTGATCGGCGTACGCCAGTTCCGGATTTGACGTTGCGCACGAGCGCCATTCAGATTTTACGCACCGCTGACATTTCTGACTCGGTTCGTGAGTCTGATCTTGAGCGCTATTTGGGATCGTTAGATGAAGATGCGCCGCAGACGGACGTGCTGGTTTCCTTTACCAATGACTTGCGGACTTTTGTATTCACACCGGTTACGCGTGATAATCACAGTACCCGTGTGTTTTTTGGCAGCGCCACGGAAAACACCGGCTACACCGTTTATCTTTGCGGTACGGCTAGTCCAAACGCCAACTGCGCGCAAGGCGGATTGCGTTTGCTGGCTTCTGGTGCAAGCGCTTTCCAAGGATATTTCCGGGATTATCAATGGTCATTTGAAGTCGGGACTTTTTTGGATGTCACGCCGCCAAAAATTCGCAGTGTAATTCCTGGACCGGATAATGGGCGCGACGGCGCGCAAGTGGAAGATCGACCAGATCAACCACGTAACGTCATGTTACAAGTGAATTTTAATGAAGCGATTTTGCCAACTGTTGCTTCCGGAAGCACCACGGTAACCGCAGGCGGAACACGTCCGACTTTAGGACCGGCAATTTCTCCGGGCACTTATCAAATCATGCAAGTATCCGCTAATTCGGAGTTTGTTGCCGGTAGATGGGATATAGGTAATCAGTACCGCACTTCCGAATTTATCAGCCGTGATCTTTGCGGGCGCAATTCTTGCGGTGAAGAGGTGTTTTGTTTGCCCGAAAACGCGGCTGTGGAAGCGCAGGTGCGCGCCGCCACGCTTTCGCCTTCTGGCGGCCCGGCGTCTGCCGGGGTGTTTGACGGTATTGAAGATATTGCCGGAAATTCTTTGGATGGCAACAGTGATGGCGCGGCGCGAGGACCGGGGGAGTATGGCGCGACAACATTTTTTGATCGCAATGACGCAGTCTCGTCAGGCGCCGATAATGCCCGTTGGGGCTTTTTTACCTCGGATACCATACTGTTGGGTTCTGCTTTGATTGAGGGTACTGCTCCGGAAACCACGCTTGACGCGCCTACTGCCGGAACGCCAATGAGCGCCCCGGTAGAGATGAATTTTAGCAGAGCTATGGCGATGATGACTTTAAATTCCCGCGCGTTAAACCTCGCGGGTACAGATGCAGTAACCGGTGGAATTTGGGATAGTTGGTGGACAGTGGAGGGCGAAAATTTTGAAGGCGACGCACAAAATATGTATGGCCGGGGTTTGGCGCGCCTGCTACATGGCGGGCTTTGGGAAGAAACGGATTATATCAGCGCGGCAACCTCGCAGGTGCGTGATTTGTATCAAAACTGTTTTTATCCCGGCGCCGGAGCCGGAATTGTTACCGGAGATAGCACCACAAAGTGTCCAGCCACCACAGCGCTGCCTTACTGCTGCAATGGTCAAGCGTGTAACCCGGAAGATCCGGCCACCGCGGGAATTTGTAACGCGTGCGGGTTTTAGAATATGGCAAAGAGCAAAGAGCAAAGAGCAAAGAGCAGATACATTTGGCTATTAGCTA
>CAZBUQ010000092.1:921-1819 GCA_964495135.1 uncultured Gammaproteobacteria bacterium | reverse complement strand
AACCATTGTTGCCAACATCATCCGCATCGCCTTGGGATTTTTGGGCGTAGTGGCGCTGGCGCTTATTCTCTACGGCGGGTTCATGTATATGACCGCGGCCGGAAACGAGGAGCGCATTGAAAAGGCCAGAAAAATTCTTGTCAACGCGGTAATCGGATTGGCGATTATATTGTCCGCGTTCGCGATAACGCAATTTATTTTAAGCCGGCTTCAAGAAGCCACGCGCGGACCCGGGGTGGTTACCACTGCTGGTGAAGGCGGCGCGGGCGGCGGATTGCCGGCTGATGCTTTTGTGGTGCGCGGGATTACCCCGGCGGGAGCGATTCCAATTCGCAACGCGGTGGTGCGTGTCGTTTTTAACAAGCGGCCCTCGGGTACCCAGGAAAATTTGCAAAATATCATAGTGGCGCGGAAAGTTGGTGGTGAGCGCGTTTCTGGAGTGTATACTCTGCGTGGGAGCACGGTGGAATTCCGGCCAGAGGCATCTTGTCCGGAGCCCAATCAAGATCGCAAATGTTTTGAGGCGGACACCGATTACACCGTTGTCGCCCAGCCAACTCTGCGTAGTGCGGACAACAAAACTCTTTCTTGCGGGGGATTAGCTCCAGCTTGTAGTGGAGAATTTCGCACTGGAAATTTAATTGATGTGGCGCCGCCTGTTGTGCGCATTGAAGCGCCGGATCCAGGCCAGTCGGTTCAGGTTGATACTTGTGTACCAGTACAGGCGCGCGTGACTGATGACGCGGGAATTTCGTCAGTGGAATTTTTTGAGGATGGCATGCTTGTTGAAGATGGAACTATAACCCCGGCCGGTGGCACTTCCCCGCGCGAGGCAATTTTGGAGTTGCCGTGCTGGCCAACCGCGCCGCCCGCGCCACAGGAACATACCCTAACCGCC
>CAZBUQ010000092.1:0-911 GCA_964495135.1 uncultured Gammaproteobacteria bacterium | reverse complement strand
TACGATGTTGATGACAATAACGCGACTTCGCCTGGGGTGCGCGTCATGGTGCGCCCGGCCTGGTGCTTTAATGGCGCTCTTGACGAAGATTTGGGTGAAACCGGGCTGGATTGCGGAGGAGATTGCGGCGCCTGTGACGGTGGTTCATGCACTCAAGATATTGAATGTCGCGGCGGGCTTTGTGTAAATGGGCAATGCGCCACGCCAATGACCATTACCGGAGTTTCTCCGGGTGATGGCCGGGCCGGTACTTTTGTTACCTTAGCCGGTTTGCAGTTTTGTCGTGAACTTGCTCCGGATAGGCGTAGTTGTGTCGAAGGGTCGGGCACGGTTGATTTTGCTCCTGGAGTTTCCGCCACTGCCCCGGCGGCATGTAGTGGCGCGTTAACTTGGTCAAACAATTATGTGTTAGTTGGTGTGCCAGAGGGTGCGCAAACCGGACCAGTAACTGTGTCTCAAGCTGGTTGTGTGCCGGGAGACCCTTTATGTCGAGACTCCACAAACGACGAGCGCGGGCCGATTATTCCCATTCATCCGCCACCGCAGGATTCGGAAACTCCATCTGGCGCATTTGAAGTCAACGACACCGTGCGCCCCGGACTTTGTTCGGTAAATTCTCCGCCAGACAATCTTCCGCAAGGCGGCTGGGGTATGCTGGTAAATTTGCAAGGCGCGCAGTTTGGCCAGACGCCGGGTCAAGTACTTTTTGGAGGAGTGCCGGGATTGGGAGTGGCGAATTGGTCAGATACCGGCGCGCAAACCGCGGTGCCGCCAATCTCTTATGGTCAGACGCAAGTGCAAGTTCGCGATTCGGACAGCGTATTTTCAAACGCGCTTCCCTACACGGTGCTCTCTCCGGATACCGGAACCTTGCCTGAAATTTTAAGTATTACACCTTCTGCCGGAGGTTT
>CAZBUQ010000091.1:2279-3845 GCA_964495135.1 uncultured Gammaproteobacteria bacterium | reverse complement strand
GCGAAATCAACCATAAATGAGCATATTCAGAATGTATATGAGCAAAAAGAGCTGATTTTAGACCAGACTATGAGAAAATTCGGAAATTCCGAATTTTCTACAAAACCAACGAATTACTATAATCTAGACATGATTATCTCCGTAGGTTATCGGGTAAATTCTCTGCGCGGGACTCAATTCCGTATTTGGGCGACGCAGAAATTGAAAGAGTATATTGTGAAAGGATTTGTTATGGATGATGAACGGTTAGAGAATGGCAAAGTATCAAAAACATATTTCCAAGAATTGGAAGAGCGGATCAGAAAAATTCGAACCTCTGAAGCGAATTTTTATCAAAAAGTGCGAGATGTATTTGCCACAAGCGTTGACTATAACCCCAAAGCGGACTACGCGCAAAAGTTTTTCGCGGTAGTGCAAAACAAGTTTCATTTTGCAATTGTCGGTTTGACCGCGGCGGAGATAGTCGCGAGTCGAGTGGACGGCGCAAAGAAGAATTTAGGGCTGACAAATTGGAAGGGAGAAGTGATTACGCGCGAGCAGGCAGAAATTGCTAAGAATTATTTGGAGGAACTGGAATTGAAGCGGTTGAATTTGCTGGTTGAGCAATTTTTGTCATTCGCGGAATTACAGAGTGTGGAACAGCGGGTAATGTATATGCGGGACTGGATTTCCAAGCTAGATGACTTTTTGATTTTGAACGACAAAGAAATTCTAGACACTCCGGGTACTATATCACGCAAAGACATGGAGCAAAAAGTCCGGCAGGAACTGGCCGCGTTTAACCAAAAACAGTTGACAGATAAATAGTAACAATAGATATGATTCGGAAAAAACCGGCTTGCAGGCATGATCATAAAAATGCGATCCAAATTGGTAATATTGATTTTGTTTGTCCGTTATGTCGTAATCTCATAGATCCAGGGGAGTGGTTTCTGATGAATAGCTTTACATTTGTTGATGAAGTCATTGAAAAAGGAAAACAACCGGGCAGCATCGCCGGCCACGCGCGCAAACAAATCGAATCCAAAATCGGCCGCAAGGCAATAACCAAAGCAAGATTTCAAAAACTAAGACTGAAGGAATTGGAATAGGGTGGGGGATACAATTTTCCTACCCTTTCCAAGGGGAGGTTAGGAGGGGTTACGATCAACCACCTGTCATTACGAGCCCCGACGCTTTCGGTCGGGGCATGGCAATCTCCTCAACCATTCCCTCTCCCGCGCATGGGAGAGGGCAGGGTGAGGGTCGCCCCCCAATCTCCCTCTCTTGACATAAGAGAGGGCAGGGGTGAGTTATGAATCAATCAACAACCTCTGTCCCGTCTTGTATTTTTTCGCCGCCATGATACAATCCGGAATACAATTCACTGCCTAAACCCGTCGGTCAACCTGCGGGCACGGCACAAAATCCTTACGAGATATTGAGCTCTCCATCCAGGGCCCTCGTAAGGTCATGCCTCGAAAGAGGTATGGGGCCGCAAGGCCTGCTGGCATGGGGGGCTTTGTGTTTTCTCCAAGCATGTGTCATAATCAACTTAATCGTGAGATT
Source organism: uncultured Gammaproteobacteria bacterium (assembly GCA_964495135.1). GTDB lineage: Bacteria > Patescibacteriota > Patescibacteriia > GWA2-47-26 > GWA2-47-26 > CAZBUQ01. Next base: position 2,297 of record CAZBUQ010000091.1, on the reverse strand, counting down.
ATTATGAAAATCAAAATC
>CAZBUQ010000091.1:0-2269 GCA_964495135.1 uncultured Gammaproteobacteria bacterium | reverse complement strand
ACCGCTCACGCGGCAAGCTATTCTTATAGGGCTACGGTTTTTCAACCAACCAGTTGTCTTGCTGGAGCAGCTTATTCACAAATGAATCTCTCGGAACCTAGTGACATGGTAACAATAACGGGTCTCTGGACAGGCGATAATAGTGTCGTCATTAACAGCGCTCGTGACCTCACTGATTCAATACCAGAGTCAGTTTATCTTCCAATCAGTAATAACATCTACAACGTTTACAGCGGGCTCCAATCATGGGCAAACGGCGACATCGTAATTAAAATGCCTAATGGGCAGTGTGGAACTTTGGGCACTTATATTATTCTGAGAACCGATGATTATGGTGTTGCCAATAACCCCCAGGGCAATTGCGTTAGGGCTCCTTTAATTCCACTGTTTGCTGTACCTACAACTTGCAGTTCTTTTGACTATTCTGATTGGGGGCTATGTACTAATGGTCAACAGGTACGAACAATAGCTGCCTCATCTCCCAGTGGTTGTACTGGCGGCAGTTCTGTTTTAACTCAATCCTGCACTCCTGCATGTACAGCGAATGATTATTCGTGCGCTGAGTGGAGCGCGTGTTCTGCCAATGGACAACAAACACGAACATGCACCAAGGCATCCACTTGTGAGGGTGGAGTTTCAATGCCCGCAATTTCTCAAAGTTGTACCTATACGGCCCCCGCCTGTACTTCGTGGACATATTCAGATTGGGGAACCTGTTCCTCCGCAGGACAGAAAATTCGTACAGTCACTGGATCATCCCCAGAAGATTGTATCGGTGGTAACCCAGTTCTCTCGCAAACCTGCACGCCTCCCCAGAAATATCCAAAAATAACGTCCGTATCGCCTAATACCATCGTCACGCATGGAACAGAAATCGAAATTACTGGTGAAAATTTTGGTGATAGGGCGAGTAATAATGGAAAAGTTTTAATTTCTGGTTCTGCAGAAGAGCAGGTAGTTGTTAGTTGGACTGATACTAGGATCAGGGCGAAGGTCAATAATATCAGCCAATTTTTAGATAGTGAAAAAACAAACTTAAACTCAAAAGGTTTTACCACTACAACGATTGCTCTTAAAATAAAATGTAAGATATCCTGTGGAAATGGTATTGTAGCGGATGGTGTGGCATCGGATGGTACAGATTATGTTATTGGCCCATCACCACTTATTAAAATTTTTAAGTCAGTATCCCCTCAATCTCCACCCCAAATTACATCAATCTCTCCATCTGTAATTACTGGTCAAAATAATGAGATTGAAATTATAGGGGAAAATTTCGGGACGAACAACGACGAGAGAGTAACGGTTCGCACCACCGGCAATCGAGATCAGTTAATAATGAGTTGGTCAGACAAAAAGATTCGTACGAGAGTAAAAAGCGATATTTTCGGAGAATTATCTTTAACAGTAACTGCGAAAAATCAGTCCGGTAATTTAGTCGACAGCAATCATTTTCCGTTAAGGGTACTACAGGGTCCTCCAAGAATAACCTCCATAACACCAAATAGTATTAGACCGAAAGGGTCGACGGTAGAGATTTATGGAGAAAATTTTGGCGTGACAGACATTAACTGGAATAAAGGAAGAGTATATGATTTAGAGGGTCAAACTCATAATGTGCTTTACTGGGAGCACGACAGGATAAAGGTAGAGATAAACATAAAAAACTGGAACAAGTCGACCAGCGCAACAGCCCTATATGTTAAGGTTAAGTGTCTTGATAATGATTGTAGCAACGGTGTAGATGGTCCGTATGGAAAGGATTATGTTAGTAACACTTTCCCTATCAAAGTTGATCAACCAAGTTGTACTATTGATACATGGTCTTGTAGCGATTGGAATGAGTGTTCGGGGCGTGGTATTCAGAATCGATCGTGTACAAAAACTTTTGATTGCCCCAGTATCGTAACTCCTTCACCCGCGACCGCGCAGGCATGTACCCCCGCACAGCCAAAATGTAATGCGGATGTATGGACATGTGGTGCGTGGGGTGCGTGTTCGCTTTCGGGAATACAAAATCGCAGCTGTAGCAAATCCTTTGATTGCCCCGATGTCCAAACGGCTCCACCAACGAGCGATCAATATTGCGAAGCACCGAATAGGCCAACGCCACAGGTTCCTCCAAGTGGCTCAGATGAAATTTTGAATCAAGAAACTATTATTAAATCAACCGTTAAATTACTGTGTCCTTTCGATGAGAGAAGGGCAAGCCAGTGATCAGGTACAGTTATTGATCCAAGCGGGACCATACTTACCAATAAGCATGTCA
>CAZBUQ010000090.1:0-3859 GCA_964495135.1 uncultured Gammaproteobacteria bacterium | reverse complement strand
TGGATTGACACTCAATACATTGACAAACAGTCGAAGTTGTCGCACCGGGCATATTAAATACACTCTAACTCGTTTTGAAGGCGAGTGGTAACGTTCACCCGGCCACGACTGGCAAGAAAGAAATCAATTTCACTACGCAAGCCGAATTTACCCGGTTTGTAAATTCCGGGTTCAATGGTATAGCCGCGTCCGGCAATTAGTTTGTGCGGATATCGCGGCGACAAATTCGCGCCCGGGCCGTGCACGTGGTCATGACCTAAATCATGTCCCAGACCATGGATAAACAAACCTTTATAGCCACACCCGTCCAGATGCTTTTCCGCAAGCAGATGCAGATGCGCGCCGGGGACGGTGCGCTTTTGACTAATTTCACGAAGCGCGCGATCACGCGCAGTTTTTAAGTCATGCCATAGCTTTTGAAAATGAGTTGACGGATTTTTACCGACAAAATAAGTATGGGTGATGTCGGCATAGGGAGCATCGGGACGATTTAGCTTTCCCCAGATATCCAGCATGAGTAGCGCGCCGGGTTTAATTAAACGACTATGCTTAGGTTTGAAATGATAATGCGGATCAGCAGCCGAAGTCCCGTAGGCGACAATTGCCCAGTTTAGCAAACTGGTTAAACCGACTTTTTGCATGCGTTCCACCATGATTTTATAAAGCTGTTCCTCGGTAAGTTTTTTGTGTCCAACCAAGCCTACGGCATCAGCTAGGATTTTTTCAAGTCGGGCCACGGCTTCTTTATGCAAATGTAGCTCCAAAGGGGTCCAAGGCGGGACCTTTGCCGGGGGTTGGGGGTGTATTTTGGGTATCATAAGTTGCTTATTATAAGGACTTTTCGCAAAAAATGCAAGGGTTAGGCCTTGTCACGCTGCCAATAGTGTATCATAATACGAGGGCATCTAGGGCCACGTGGTGAAGTAGCTAACACTGGAGTCTGCAAAACTCCCATTCGCGGGTGCAAATCCCGCCGTGGCCTCCAAAGTTACCAAACCGCCTTCAAATTATCCACAGCTTAAGTTGGCACGCGCGCTATTTAGCGCGCGTGTTTTTGGTTTAAAAACTACTTGGTCAGCAAAATTTGCTTAAAAATAAGGGAATTTTAATTCGTGACAGGTCTTATGCTCACCGAGTCGCCGGGGGCTTGACAGATTTTCGCGCCGGTGAGCTGTTTTGACGGCACGAATTTTTTTTGAGAGAATTGAAAGTGCCTGCGCGCGCCTCGTGAGATCCGTCCCGCTTAAGCCACGGCTGCCGTGGCTACTCCCTCTTTGACGGACACGAGCCCGGATGGGCGTTGTTGAGTCGCGCGGCGCGCGCAGGCAGTGGTACCTTTTCTATCTTCCGCAACATACCGGACTTTGACCGGACGGTCGAAGTTTTCCTTCAGGCATGGTCTTACCTTAAGTCTAAAAGATCTCCCTTGAGCCTCACGGCTCGCGAGGTCTAGCAGACCAAGAAGCTGTGCTTGCCCAAGGGAGCGGTCCCTACTCGCTCTTAGAGCGAACTTAAGGGATACCGCGGTTGGCGGATCCATGTAGACCTGCCCTTCGGGGCGCGGTCGGCTTGTTTCCTCACATAACCTGAGAGGAAACCCATAGAGGGCAACGGTATTTTTTCGGCTTCGACTGACTTTTCTCCACCGCCCCTCGCTTTTTTTTGTCAAAAAATGGTATTCTGATACAGGGCCATACAACAGGCCCTACAATTATGTCCTATTTTTTATTGTCAAAAGAGGCAACAGCCGGGAAAGAGGTAATTTTGCGCGGCGAGGAAGCGCGGCATTTAGGTTATGCGCGGCGCGCGTATCCGGGCGAGGAAGTTAAAGTACAGGATACCCAAGGCCGACGCTTTGCGGCACAAGTTCTGAAAGTTGCCCGCAACGAAGTGCGTTTGCAAATTTTACAGGAAATCGAAGTTCCTCCTGAATCACCGCTCAAGATTGCGCTTTTCCAAGCGCTTATTGCGGAACAGGCCCTGGATTATATTTTACAAAAATCTACCGAATTAGGAGTTACCGAGATTTATCTTTTTCCTAGCGAACACAGTCCTTATCATTTTGTAGGCGAGCGTTTAGTAAAAAAATTCACGCGGTGGCAACGGATTTGCGAAGAGGCCGCAAAGCAGTGTGAGCGCGCAAAAATTCCAGAGGTGCAGTTTGTTGCGGATCCGGAGCGGTTAAAAGAAAAACTGACGCAATACGCTGCCCGTGTTATTTTGCATCCGGGAGCGGAGCAATCGCTTACGGCTTTTTTGCGCGCACAAAATACTTTATCAAGTGTTGGAGTAGTGGTTGGCCCAGAAGGCGGATTTAGCGCTCAAGAAGTGGAAATTTTAAAAAATGCGCCAAATGTGCAAGTGGTACATTTAGGCGGGCGTATCTTGCGCACGGAAACTGCGGTCAGCTGCGCTTTAGCTTTAGCCCAGGCAATACATGGCGATCTGCAATGAACCTCCCTGCGGCAAGCCGCAGGGTATCTTCGTTAAGGGTTCATTCGCCGAAGCCTTTGCAACCCGCCTCCGCTAAAGCTACGGCGGGTTCGCCTCGCCATTCATCTCCGACGCAAGCGTCGGAGTATTCTGGCGAAGGCGAATAACCCTTTTCTTTTTTAAGGCCGTGTGTTATACTGATTCCACTTAAATTTATTTTCTATGGGAGATTTATTAAGGCCAAAGCCAGAGATCTGGCAAACTGGAAAAGGTTCAGAACACCGTTTTAAAAATCGACCGCGCGATAAAGGATCAGAAGCAATTTCACTTGGAGATACGGCCGCTTTTGTGCGGGAAGTTTTGGATAGTCCGGATTATGAGAGAGCCGCCGATGAGTTAAGCGCGGTTGTGGAGATGTTGGCGGAATTGGAAAGGGTGGGCACGCGGGCTCAATCTGAAGACGACTTGCATAGAGTGTTAGATTTGGCGCAGGGTTTACGTGAAAAAGGGGAAGAGTTGTTGCGTACTTGGCCAAAACTGATAGAAAAACTTAGTCGTTTACAGAATTATGCTGGAAAATTAGCGTCAGCACGACGTGGTGCCGCAACCGGAGCTCAAGACGAAGCACTCGCAGTAGGCGGAGAATAATTTTGCATTTTTACTACGGGCCCATAGTATAGCAGTAAAACATCTCCATGGCATGGAGAAGTCCGGGGTGCGACTCCCCGTGGGTCCACCAAAAAATACCTCGCCCGGAGTAGGGGCGGTTTTTTTGTCGGGGCTTGGGCCTGTGAGTATCTTTTTAAAAATGTGCTATAATACGGGTAGAGATACTTAAAGGTCGAATGTTCTCCGGTGGTCATAATTAAAACTTTTCTCTATGCATTACGTTACATTCGGACTTCTTATTATCGGCGGCTTGAATTGGCTTTTACAAGGATTATTTGGCTGGGAAGTTGGTCAGCTTTTTGGCGGAATGGACGCGGTAATTTCACGGGTGATCTATGTTTTGGTTGGTCTTGCCGCAGTTTATGAGTTGGTGATGCACAAAAAATGCTGCAAGATGTGTGGCATGAAGGGTGGCACACCTTCTGCTCCGGCGGCATAAAAGACGTCTATGTAAAAAGACACCCTTAAACGGGTGTCTTTTGTTTTTTTACAAAGCATGATACGCTAGCCGCACTATGCCCGGTGCGACAACTTCGACTGCTTATCAATTATCCGGTGTTAATCTAGTATAGCCAGCTTACTTATGTACAAATCCTATTCTTATCTAACCACTTTTGAACCGTGCGGCTTTGCCTCATGGTCGAAGTTGTAGCACCGGGTATGAGCTTTAGTATTGGTATTGTTGGTTTGCCAAATGTTGGTAAATCCACTTTGTTTAAAGCGTTGACTAAAAAAAGTGTTTTGATTGCTAATTATC